>CAZCQT010000508.1:0-1500 GCA_964500905.1 uncultured Moorellales bacterium | reverse complement strand
TAAAGTTACCAAAATATTTTTCCATTGCTCGCGGCTATAAGCGTCTCTGGGCTTGCTTAATTTTATATAGCCATCATAACCTACCTTACAAAGCTCAGCCAACAGGCCGGCTAGCTGATCTTCCAATTGGTATGTAATTATAATACCTTCAACTTCCTTCAAGGATAGTTTGCATGGGTCAATAAATATTACGCTCAAACTCCAGACCCCCCAAGGTTTGTACTGTATCAATTTTATATCAACAGCCCCGAGAGGATTGTCGTTTGGTGTCCGTAAAAAATAGATATTTTTGAAGAAAAAAGAAGAAATATGGAGTGGTGTTTATGGATATAAATGAACTGATAACTCGAATTAATGAACTTGCTCAAAAAAAGAAAATTCATGGTCTGAGTAAAGAAGAAATCGCTGAGCAAGCACAAATTAGACAGCGATATATTAATTTCATCAAAGATCAGGTTCGCAGCAGCCTTGAGCAGACTAAAAAAGGCAATTAGTCCTCCTTTTTGGTTCTTTCAATGTGCAGCCGCTTATGAATATTAATGCCTAAAAAACCTGCAAGCAGGCCTTTAGCCAAATCGGGCAATATAAAGGGCAATAAACCTATCCTGATAATTTTAAAAAATGAGATTGGACTTTTGAAAAGGCAATTATACAGCAGCCAAAAATAACCTAAACCGAAAATATTAATGATGATTATTCCTATTATGTTTGCATAGAAATACCCTCTTATTGTCTTAGGCTGCATTTCTGTCATTTTGCCGATTATATATGCCGCAGCAACAAAGCCTGCCAAAAATCCAAAACTCGGTTGAAAAACATAAGCTAAACCTGCAAATGGCGGGCTGGCAAAGACTGGTATACCGCATAAGCCAAGCAGTACGTAAAGAAAAATACTTAGGGCGCCCATTCTGCCCCCCAGAACGTTTCCAGCCAGCATTGCCATTAAAGGCATCAGACTGAAAGGTATTATCCCGGATGAGAACCTGGTAAAAAAGGATACAGCAACTGTTAAAGAAGTAAAAAGTGCGACCATAACCATATCCCGTACACTTAAAATAGGCATTTCCCCCCTTTCCTTTAATTTAATAAGTATTGTAAACCTAGCCATACATTTAGTTAACCATAACAACTAAAAAAAAGACACACTAGTTGTCTAATTTTAAAAATCCCGCAGAGCCGCTTGCCGCAAGTTTCCAAACCCGCTCTCGCAGGTGGGTGCCCTGCCACAGTTTTTGTCTTCCGTAAAACGGCTTGACAGCTGCTTGTGAACCCGGACTCCCTTAGAAACAATGTAGGTTTAAAACTAGAGCGGCCGCAACGCCAACACTGCAGGACCAAATCTCTCTGAGTAGTTACATTTTACCACTACCATGCCGTCAAGTCACGAGGTTTTTTATGGCATATATATTATTGCCTTTGAGCCTTTGTTCTCAAAAAAAAACCTGCTGCAACCATATTCAAAAAACAAATTACGCATTGTGAAATAAAGGAAATAAAAGT
>CAZCQT010000507.1:0-1500 GCA_964500905.1 uncultured Moorellales bacterium | reverse complement strand
ACAAGCCAGACCGGCTATAATTAAAATTTTAGAGAAAAAGCTCTTAAACAACTCATTACCTCCTTTCTACCGGCTACAGAAACAGCTGTTTCTGCAGGTTTCAGTGGTCAACAATCGGCAAGGTGTCTGCCCTTATGGTTGGCAATCAAGCCTGGGCTTTGCTATAATTATATCAAAAAGACAGTAAAAGGAACTAGAAAATGGAAATATATCTTCCGCAAGAAGTAAATATGGCATTAAATAGTTTGGAGCAATATGGGTTTGAAGGTTATTTAGTGGGCGGCTGTGTCAGAGACAGCCTGCTTGGTCTCAGCCCTCAGGATTGGGATTTAGTTACCTCCGCAAAACCTCAACAAATAAAAGCTATTTTCAGTGATTATCGGATAGTTGAAGCGGGAATTAAATACGGCACTATAACAGTTATAATCAATGAAAAGCCAATTGAAATAACCACTTATAGAGTTGAAGGAATGTATTCTGATAATCGGCACCCGGATACCGTTCGCTTTGTCAAAAGCCTGGAAGAGGATTTAAGCCGTAGGGATTTTACTGTTAATGCATTGGCTTATCACCCACAAAAAGGGTTAATAGATTATTTTCAGGGCTTAAGGGATTTGCAACAAAAGCGGATTCGTTCAGTTGGTAATCCCCATGAGAGATTTAAGGAAGACAGTTTACGCATTATGCGTGCTCTGCGTTTTGCCGCTACTTATCAATTTACGATTGGGGCCAAAACAGCAAAAGCAATGGTTTTGCAAAAAGAGCTTTTAGGGAATATTGCTGCAGAAAGAATTCGTCTAGAGCTGGAAAAGCTTTTATGCGGTGAAGGGGTTAAAGCAGTTTTAAGGGACTATGTTAACATTATTGGGGTGGTAATCCCGGAGCTTTTGCCCATGATTGATTTTAAGCAGCATAACCCTCATCACCATTTGGATGTTTGGGAGCATACCTTGGCTTGTTTAGATAAAACACCTAAAGAAAAGGTGTTACGATTAGTAATGTTGTTCCATGATATAGGTAAGCCTCTTTGCTTTACAATGGATGAGAAAGGCATAGGTCATTTTTACGGGCATAATCGGGTGAGCTTGGAAATTGCTAAAACAGTTTTAAAAAGGCTGAAATACGACCGGGTAACTTTAAAGCAGGTGGAGAGCTTAATTCTATATCACGATGTCTTGGTTATCCCGGAAACAAAATATGTTAAGCGGTGGCTTAACCGTTTAGGGGAAGAGAACTTTAGACTTTTGTTGGAAGTAAAAAAAGCGGATGCTCAAGGGAAAAATCCTAAAATTGTTCAGGATAAACTTTACCACATCGAAAAGCTTGAAAATATTTTCAAAAAAGTCATTGACGAAAGGCAATGCTTCTCTTTAAAATCCTTGGCGATCAATGGAAATGATCTGTTACAATTAGGTGTGCCCCAAGGAAAAAGCCTTGGACTGATGTTGGATACGATTTTAAAAAAGGTAGTCAACGAAGAGGTGGAAAACGATAGAAAAA
>CAZCQT010000506.1:0-1525 GCA_964500905.1 uncultured Moorellales bacterium | reverse complement strand
TTTTATCTATACATGGGGGGGTGAATCCGTTGCATGGGTAGAGGATGGGGGAAACGAGGGGGGCTTTGTTGCGGCAACTGTTGCTACGGATGAATGGTCGGTCGAGGGTGCCCATGCAGAAGAGATAAAGGCAGGGAAAATGGTTTCTTTGCTTTCTCCTGACAAAAAGAAATCGGTTTTAATAATCCCTTATTATGATTATCAGGGCAATGTGGGGGGATATGTAAAATCTGTTATCGATAGAAGTACCGTCTTAGGGTATACCATACAAGTGCAAAAGGTATTATTCGCCCTGTCTGTTATTATTGCGTTATTACTATTAATAGCAATATATTTGTATATTAGATTTGAGGTAGTAAAGCCCCTTGTCCAATTGCAAAATACTATTAAAGAGGTTGAATCGGGAAAACTAGGGGTGGGATTTAAATATAAGGATAACAAGGATGAAATAGGGTTGCTGGGTGCTTCTTTTAACAAGATGGTAGAAACCTTAAAAGAGGTGATTGAGGACGTAAAAGACGCATCTCACCAGGTTGCAAATTCTGCCCAATCACTGGCTGAAACCTCGCACCACAATACGGCAGCAGCGGAAGAGGTTGCCAAAGCGGTAGAAGATATAGCCTCCGGCGCTATTAATCAAAACCAGAAAATTGAAGACAGTTCCAGCCGTGTAGAAGTTTTAGGGGAGCAGGTAGAAAAAAATATACGATTGATGGAACAATTAAAGAGTTCATCGGAGGAAGTATTTAATAACATAAAAAGAGGTCTAACGGAAACGGAGCAATTAGCTTCTATTTACCAAATAACAGATCAGGCCATGTTAGAGGTGCAAAATGGTATTGATAAAACTGCGGAAAGTACGGAAAAAATCGGTGAATCCAGTAAAATGATTGCTCAAATTGCGGAGCAAACTAATCTTTTGGCACTCAATGCTGCTATTGAGGCTGCCAGAGCGGGAGAAGCGGGGAGAGGCTTTGCTGTGGTTGCGGAGGAAATCAGAAAATTAGCCGAGGAGTCCAATCTTTCAACCAAGACCATTGATATTCTTTTAGAAGAATTGCTGGCCAATTCCAATGACACGGTGGAGACTATCGGAAAGGGCCTGGAAGAATTAAAAAAATTACAGATCGCTATAGAAAAGAATCGCGCAGCTTTTCTAGAAATCGAAAAAGCTACTCATATAAACAGAAAAAATAGTCAGGATTTGAATTCTTCCATGTTGGAAATCGAAATCATCAAAAATGATACTCTTCAAGCCTTGGGGTTGTTATCTAATATTGGGGAGGGAAACTCTGCCGCAACAGAAGAAGTTGCTGCCTCCGTGGAGGAACAAACAGCCTCAATGGCGGAGATCTCCAATGCTATAGATGCTTTGGAAGAATTGGCTTCAAGTTTACAAGCAACAGTTTTGAAGTTTAAGGAGTAGTGGGACAAGGGGACAGGACTTTTGTCCCACTCCCTTTGTCCCGCTGACTGGAGGATTTAAATTGGCAATTAAAATGTTTCGTATCTTGGTAATTAACCC
>CAZCQT010000505.1:0-1529 GCA_964500905.1 uncultured Moorellales bacterium | reverse complement strand
ACATCGAAAGCCCAATTTTCTCTATGTCAAAATTGTATGTGCCAAACGATGTGCTGTCCCAAATCTGAGTAAAACCACCGAACTTCGATAACAGTTTGTGTTTAATTCCCACATTATAATAAACAAAGGAACTATATAAAATTGACCTGTTTCCATAGTTATCCTTTGCCTTTTTAAGTTCGTCAGCTACATAATCTAAAGCCTCATCCCAAGAAATGCGTTCCCACTCATCTCTGCCGCGTAGAGATTTGTCACCTCCACCAGGTTGCCAATGTTTGCGTTTCATTGGGTATTTAAGACGATCTGCTCCGAATACAAGCTTCCGGTGAGAACGTCCGCGCAAACATCCTCTTTGTTGCGGATAGTCTGGACTGTCAGGGTGGGTGTCATCCGTTTTTTGACGAACAACTACACCATCTATTACTAATGCTTTGTTTAAGCACCTACCGCCGCAGTTATGCCAGCAAGCTGCAGGAATCCACTTACCCTCGCCATTAATAACGGCTGCATCAACATTTGTTCCAGCCATTGTTAGGGTATTACCACAGCCTGTAAGAGCTAGTCCAGCTGTACCAACGGCAGTAGCCGCTAAAAATGTTCTTCTGCTAATTTTTTTATCAGCTACTTTTTTAAGAATACTTGTCATACTTTTAACCTCCTTGATTTAGAATGAAATAGATTTTCTTACTAGGTATTGAACGCAAGCAGCCATGATTTACCTTGCACTGTTTGTACCAAAAGCAATAGAAGAAGATGCAGTGCTTCAAATTCAAATGTTGCTTCTGGCATCAAAAGGCAAATCATGAAACTCTAAATCTTTTACTAAATCCACTTTCATTATATAGTAAATAGGGGTAATGAAAATGTTCACATGCACAATTTCATAGCTAAATTATTGTGCAGCTTGACATAATGAAACAAAATACTCTTTGTGATAAAATATATGCAGTTAGAAACTTAATGAAACAAAAGAAAATAAGGGGGCTAATGGGCAGATGAGTAAAAATAGTGCGATACCGGGTTACATGCATAAACTACTTAAAGCCTCGGGTCAGGGATTGGATGCCCTTACTTGCACTCTTGCAGAGGTGTTGGATCATTCTGTTTTGGTGTCTACTCCTGCTTATGAAACTATTTCTACAACGCTTCTCCATCCTGATCTTAACTCTTTTCATATTGAGGTTGAAGGAAACCGTGAGGACAATGAGGCCTTTTTTCTTTGTACCATATTTTTAAAAAACTTGCAGCTGAAAGGGTTAGGTTGCCCAATTGCCCCGGAGGGACGGGTGCTGGGTTATCTCTTTGTGCTCTATCAAGAAGCTAAACCGGATTTGGAGCTCCTTGAAACCATTATTGAAACAGCTCTGTCCTTATACGCTATTCATTTTCAGAATCAGTTGATGCTGAAGCAGGAAAAACATAAAACGAAAGACGCTTTCTTTTATGATTTGCTTTACGGAAATCTTAAACGTAATGATGATATTATTAACATGGGAGAAGTCTGGGGTTGGGATTTTCGTTTAGCCCAT
>CAZCQT010000504.1:0-1546 GCA_964500905.1 uncultured Moorellales bacterium | reverse complement strand
ACCGTGCCCTCCGGAGCCTTGTTCCGTACTTGGGGTACTGTAACATGATAGCTTTCAGAACAATTATCGTGTTCATCTACCGCAAAAACATAGAACTCAGCCGGTTCCGTCACTTGGATAGTACTGCCGGTCAGGGTGATATGCTGTATGACATCTCCCGCATCATTGTAGCCTGGTTTTGCTGTAGCTGTATTTTTGATAATAATTTTAGTTTTGCTGTCATCTTTTGCGTTAACCACAAAGGAATAGGCTTGAGCAGCCGGTAACTGATCAATTTTGCCTTCCCCTACCTCTCCTGCGGGAATCTCACGGAACTCCTCTGAATAGGTATGGTGTTCTTTAAAGGAACCAAAGGTTTGATAATAGACTGTAATCTGGGTTTCCGGAGGTGCCTCATCAACTATCGGCACAGTTGGCCCCGGAATATCCTCCTCCAGTGTTGCGGTGATACTGCCGGTATTTCCTGCCCTGTCTTGATAGTAAAAGGTATGGCTGTCCCCGGCTTTTGACCCGCTTCTAAAGGTGTGGCTCAAGGGGCCTAAATCCATGGCAAAAATGGATTCGTCACACAAAACATAGGCGGTAACGGCAGTAACTATTGCTGTAGCCAAGCCGTCTTCACCCACGCCAACATCTTCTCCTAAGATTGCCCTGTGATAATACCACTCTATTTCGGCAGACTCTAACTTTTTGTCTATATTGGTAATGGGGATTTTAAAGCTTGCTGTTTCTCCCGCTTTTTCTAAAATCAGCTCTACCATGACGTTTTCCCCAATAGTTATACGGCTTTCAACAGTTTCGGCAGGATTGGTAATGGTCTCCCCCCCGAATTTAAGACTTTTGATATATACCGGATCTTTTGTAGTTACTGCCAAGGTAAGATCTTCATTGGTAAATTCCTCGGTAGACAGTTGGGCCTTAAAGGAGAAATCATGGTATTTTGCTATATCTAAAATGTAGTCCAGCGTAGATTGCCGGCCGAAAACATCCTCTAATTCCAAGGTAACTAAACCATTTTCATAGATGCCCACATTGCTGATCTCCAAGGCATAATTTTCTGTATCGTTATAAATATTAGTCAGCTTGACAGGGATATTAAAGCTAACTACCAAGCCCTGATCTTGAATGTATTCGGCCTTCTCCACCTTAAGCTCTACATTGTGGGAGTGCAGGGGAAGTTCGATAAATTGACTGGGATAGTCTTCCTCTCCCCATTTTCCCTCATTACCTGCCAGATCACGGCCGTAAAGATAGACCTTGGATGAATTTTCCACATCGCTAAAGGGTTTGGTAGCAAAATGCAGAGTGATTATTTGGCTGTTTTCATCCTGCCCCTCTTTCGTTTCAAATTTGTAAATGCCCCAATTTTTCAGGGTGTCTAATGCCACAGGTTTATTTAGCGGTATAGAAAGCAAGGCAAAAGGCTCCTCTGTCTCTTCAGCTCCCCTTTCCACATAGTTTGGCAGTAGCTTAGCATATTCCCCTTCAAAGCGAAGCAAAAGACTATCCTGATTTTCCTCTAATAATGTAAATTCCAGGCTATAAC
>CAZCQT010000503.1:0-1548 GCA_964500905.1 uncultured Moorellales bacterium | reverse complement strand
AGAAAACCTTTTATCAAGGTGGAGTTAAAAGGATAGGCACCATGCCTAACCAAGGAAGCAAATCCTTTACTCCAAACGATAGTACGCAAACTGGTGTTGCAGGGTATTATTCAGGCATTACAGTCGCGGCTAGACCGACTTTAAGCGGAAATTCAGCAGTCGGTGATGTGTTAGATGGCAAAACTTTTTATGGTAGTAATTATACAAAACAAACTGGGACAATACCCACTAAAGCAGCTGCCACCTATACACCTGGAACCGCTAACCAGACAATAGCCGCAGGACAGTATTTATCAGGGGCACAAACAATTCAAGGGGATGCTAATTTAATTCCTGCAAATATTGTTAAGGATAAAAGTATATTTGGCGTGAATGGGAATTTTATAGAAAGATGCTTAAAGCCAGGAACAGAAACTTTATTTGTAGATAACTCAGTAAGAGCTATATGGGTATATACCCCCACCCTTGCTAGTCAATTTACTCAACGGATTTTTTATATGGGGGGAAAGGTAAAAGTTAATTACTCTCTTGAGGGGCGCGGCGAAACTGCTGGCGTAACAACCGCAGCCGGGAATATATATATAAATGGAGTTCCTTCAGGCACGGAAAGGCAAACTGCAACGGCCGTTTATTATGAGGAAGATATAGAAGTAGAGGCGGGGGATCTATTAGCTATATACGGGTGGATTGTTTCTTCTAATCGACAAGACCCCCACTGTACCATTAGTAATTTTAAAATTAGTTGTGCCCCTATAACATCGACAGTAACATAATATTCTATCTATAAAAAATTAAAGGAGGTTTTATGTTGAAGAAAATTGTGGAATACCTTTCTTTGGAAGAAAGGCAACAAGCGTTGATAGAAAATAATCACTTAATTTTAATCGAAGAACGAAATATTACTGAAGGAAATTTTTTAATTTTTGTAGATGTGCTAGCGCCTGAAAAACCGCCAACAACAATCGAATTAGTAAGTGACAAAGTAGATCTCCTCATCCAAATGCAACTAGAGCGGGAGGGGATACTATGATTTTAGAAAGTTATGTGTTGGCTTTGTTAAATCTTATAAAAGATAAGAAAATAACCTTGGAGCAAATTAAAAATGAGGATTATAAAATAGAAGTAGAAAGCAGATTAAACGCCGAATAGGGCGTTATTTTTATGCCCAGGCAACCACCTGGGCTACATAATTTTATGGAGGTGGGTCATGGAAACAGAAATCACAGTAGCACTGATTGTTCTTGTCGGATCAGGAATAGGTACCTTTGGCGGAATATTAACCAGCAATAAACTGGTTAATCACCGGATCAAGGCACTTGAAGAAAGAGTTAAGGTTCATAATGATATTGTAACTAGAACCTATGTTTTGGAGGAAAAAGTAAAAGTGGCAAACCATAGGATCAACGATATTGAAAAGAAGGTATTACAATGAGGTTTTCCAAATGGATTGTAACCCTGGTGATTATGCTTAATGTAGTTTTCACAGCAGCGGTGTTTTTTGCTTTTATCAAAGTAGGCAGCGAACCGACAGCCTTAATTGCAGCCTGG
>CAZCQT010000502.1:0-1550 GCA_964500905.1 uncultured Moorellales bacterium | reverse complement strand
AATAACCCCTATGTTTAGCTCCGGTAAAATTAAATGCTCCAGCTTGGTAGGCAAGAGGGAGCAATGAAAGGCCTCTACCTGGTAGCCAAAATTTACTGCTGCTAGGTAGATTTTTTTCACTATGGTAGCTTTTCCGCTACCGGAGGGGCCCGTAATAATATATCTTTTGTTCAGGCTATCGAATAAGCTTGGAAGGTGATTAATAAACCCCTGAGGCGTAATGGCTGAAGCAAAAAGATTTCTTACCCTTGGCTCAGAAGGTTCCTTATCGGTATTCAAAATTTCCTTGATTAATTGGTTGGAGATTAAATTGGCGTTTTTTATATCCAGGCTGTTGCAAACTTGATAATAACTTTCCAGATCTTCATTCAAAAGTTTTGCTTGTGCTAAATAATTATAAGCCCTAGCGAAAAGGTGCTTAGTCTCTTTGGTTCAGCGAAAAATATCTTCCTTTTTGGCAATAAGGCCTTTTTCCGACCAATAGGCACCAAGATTAACAATTTCATCAACAGCACCGGGGTATTTTGGATCCATAATATGGGGGGCGGTTCCGTCAAAGATAGCAATTTTTAAAGTTGGAGCTATTAATCCGTCATAGGAGTTTTTATCTGAGGAACAGCAATGGTATTCCAAATCATACCCCTTTTCTAGAAGTCTTTTTCCTACATTTTTTATCAAAGTAGATTTGCCAACTCCTGGACCTCCTTTTAAAATAAACAAACGATTAAAGTTATGATCGATTATTTGATCTGAAAATGAGTAGAACCCCAGGGAGGTGTTTCCACCTGGGAAAACATGGCGAGCCGTACCACCTATGGACATTTTAAAACCCCCTCTAGATCTGATGAATAATTGCTATGTTATCCTATGCAAATATCCCAGCAGTGTGTTTATTGAATGTTTTATGGAACACTAGAATGGTTGGCATTTTCCCTAGGTCCTGGTAGATTGAAGGTAAATGTGCTTAGTGTTATAATGTTAAAAATGGTAACCAAATCAAAAGGAGATGAGTTAAGTAAATGACATTTGATGTGATTATTATCGGAGGCGGTCCCGGAGGTTATGTTGCGGCCATTAGGGCGGCACAATTGGGAGCAAAGGTAGCAATTATTGAAAAGGATAACTTAGGCGGAACCTGCTTAAACAGGGGTTGTATACCTACCAAAGCCTTGGTGGCAAGTGCGGAGCTAGTAAGTCAAATCAAAAATTCCGAAACCTTTGGCATTAATATTGATGGGTTTTCTGTTGACTATAAAAAAGTTGTCTCCAGAAAAAATGAAATAGTAGATGGCTTAGTTAAGGGCATTGCTTTTCTGCTCTCCCGCCACAAGGTAGAGGTTTTTACAGGTGAAGGAAAAATTACTGCTCCCAACACTGTAGAGGTGTTGGATTCAGAAAAAAACTCCAAAACTATTACGGCTAAAAATATTATTATCGCCACCGGTTCTGAACCTGCATTGATTGCCTCCCTAGGCTATAACGGCAAAACAGTCATCACTAGCAATGAAGCATTGCAATTAGATGAAATTCCTGAATCCCTTTTAGTTATT
>CAZCQT010000501.1:0-1552 GCA_964500905.1 uncultured Moorellales bacterium | reverse complement strand
AGTGGCATCATGGCGCATACTATGTACTTTGTAAGGGGATAAAAAAGACCACAGCGGAGCGCTGGGGCTTAGTTTCTTTGCCTATAACTTGAGAAGAGCGATCAATATGATCGGTATCAAGGCAATCTTAGAGGGAATCGAGGCCTAAAAGGGCTCCATTTTTGCTCTTTCCGGACAGTTTGTGGGAGTAATGTCAATTATGGATATCACCTTATTTTAGTGGGTGACTTGAACTGTCGCTTTGTACTGATTTCAGAAAGGTGTAAATTTGTAATTGCTTTCCACATTCGTTTACCGCAATCTATACTCAACGCTCTTTTCATATAAAAATTCCGGGTCTATATCTGCTTGATTACACCATTCAATACTATCAAAAGATACTTTTACACTTTTAAATTTGTTTTCATCTTTTAGTTCTTTATATATTCCTTTTTCTAAATAAGGCTTCATATCAAACACCCTTACTTCGTCATTCTTAAAAGTTAGCTCCAATTTATAGTCATCTAAGGGCTTGACTTTAATAACAGCTAAATACATCATTCCACCTCCTATTTTAATGGTTCAATTTTAAAAGGTAGTTCACTATTCATTGCCAATGTCCAATTTGCTTTTAACTCTTCTTGTTTTAATTCCGCCCAAGCTAATACAAGTTTAAGTTGTTTTTTAGGCAGATATCCCTCTTTTAATTCACAGGTATTAATATCTATGATAGCCACATGTTCTCCGTAATAAGCATGGAAATGCGGAGGATTATGTTCCTCTGGGGCACAAAACATTCTAATTATAATCCCATAAAACATACTTATAGTAAGCATTTAAATTTTTCCCTTCTTTTAAGTTATTTTTATTATATCATAAATCTTTCCTGTTTTTTATAGAAAAAAAAGATACGTTTGTGTCAAGTAAAAGTATGCAACTTTCCCATCTTCCCTGAAATCAAATTAATTTGCCCTTTTTGGCAAGCTTTATGTCATTGAAACTTGCTCGATAATGCCCCAAAGGGGTAACCGCTTTTCTTCCCCGTATCCAAGGCCATATCAAGTTTAGATGTATGCCTAAATGCCCAGATACAGACCCAAAGCATGTAATGCAACCCCATATGGTCGCCAAATCCATCTTACTTATACCACCAAACCGGGGTAAGTTGCTCTTTTTTAACGATAAATTAAATCGCCAAAATCCTGCATATTAAAGATATTACGGATGGCTCGTCTGCTGTTTGTCATTTTGCAACCGGTAAAGGGGAGAAGGCCCCTATGTAATGGGTATATATTCTTTTTGATTGATTTATCTACCGTCCTTTTAGTGTTTGTAAGTGTTTCCTCAAAACGCTCAATTGATTTGTCTGACAGTTTGCCTGATATGATCGCAGCCACTCTGGTTTTAAAATCCCCACTCATTTTTAAGGCTATAATTTTCGCAAGGTTACTGGCTCCTTCTTCACTCCAACTTTTTGCCCCTTTCATGCGTTTTGCAAATAGATCCACGTTTTTTTCCATAGTGCCCAAGTTTCGATATTCCAGCCCCTGGGGTGGCACAGGTATATTCAGTT
>CAZCQT010000500.1:0-1555 GCA_964500905.1 uncultured Moorellales bacterium | reverse complement strand
CAACAATTTTTCTATTCATAATTTTCCTCCTTTTATCATAGAAAATTTTTCCTTTTCTTATTACCTTTTTGGGTTCATCCATATATTTTGTAGCTTTTCCTTCTCGATTTTTAATCTGTTTTTCTAGTACATCTATTTTTTAGAATCTCTTTAATTTCCCCCCTTTACCTTGATCTAATTAGCCATACCTGTTCTTGAAATACTCTGAGTCAAATGACGCTGTCCTAGAACAAAAAGGACTAGGAGAGGAAGAATAAGGATGATGCATGCAGCATTTTTTGCAATTGCACTCCCTATGGGATCCTCTGTCAGACCAACCCTAATGTATATCTGAGAAATCTGACTGGCGATTATATTCATATTCGGGAAAAAGTTCTTAGCATAATTTATATCTGTCCACTGCCAGGAAAAAGCAAAGATAGATACTGTTATAAGAATGGACTTGGAGTTAGGAAGCATAATTGACCAGAAGGTTTTAAAGGAGCCTGCCCCATCAACCATGGCAGCATCTTCAATATTTTTTGGAAGACCACGGAAAAAGGTCATAAATAAGTAAATATACAGGCCCTGCTTAAATCCGAGTCCCCCTAACGATAAGACAAAAAGTGGCAATAAAGTATCGATAAGACTCAAATTCATACCAAGCGGATATCTAAATTGAAGGTATTGGGCAATTGAATAAGTTGATGATGGCACCAGCATAAAAATAATTACCATAGCATACAAGAAGTTCCTACCCTTAAATTTAAAACGCGACAGAGAATAACCCACAAGGGCTGAAACACTTAGCTGAGTAATAGAAACGAGTAAAGTGAGGCTAATACTATTTATCAAAGTTTTACTTAAATTCATACCTTCTAATGCCACATTCCAGTAATAAGTGGATAGATGTTTTGGAATTTGGTTAACGGTTGCATCTAAAAGATCAGCTGGCAACATAAAGGCCATGGTAATTTTTGTTACAAAGGGTTTAATTATGAGAAAGGACATACCAAAAAGGAGAAGGAATCTCAAAACTCCCCAAGCATGAAGTCCTGTTGATTTGATTTTTTTTGCCCTATATGATTGTTTTTTCTTAATTATCTCACCCATTTATCTTGTCTATATCCTTTTCCTCTTGAATGTGTTTAAATTTAATTTCTTCATGCTTTAACAAATTTATTTTTCAAAAATGAATAAACCCCACCGCCCAATAAACTGGAAACTATGGATTCTCATAAAATGTAACCTTCCTTACTAAGGCACCTAATATTAATAAGCCAATTCCTACAATGAAAAAATATATAAAATTCATGGCTGCAGCGTAACCAAAAGCGCCGGGAACAGGCATAACCTTGTCAGTTATGTAAGATGCTACTGTATTTCCAACCCCTGTATAAGAGTCGACAACTGTATATACACCACTTACAACTAATTGAGGCGATATAATGGGAAAAGTTATCTTCCAAAAGAGGCTCCAGCTATCACAGCCCTCTATTTTTGCGGCTTCATATAAAGAGGGAGAAATCTCTTGAAGCCCAGCCAATAAAACCATTATTTGAATGCCTGATGCCTG
>CAZCQT010000499.1:0-1558 GCA_964500905.1 uncultured Moorellales bacterium | reverse complement strand
CATTAAAATATATCAAAACCGATGATAAGCTAACAGACTTTGCCCTTTCCTCTTGTAAAAAACAAACTAAAAATGTTTCCCTGTCCCAAAGCCTGCTTATCCATAATAGCGACCTAGGAGTAGACCATTCCCTGTAAAAATCGCTCAACCTCATGAACAAACAACTCATGCTTTTCCAACTGGGCCCAATGGCCACAATCTTCAGGCATCACGAGTCGCGCATTAGGCATACTGTTTACTGCTTTAACGGAGCCTGCGGGGTCTACCATCGGGTCGTTCTTGCCGTGAAAAAACAGTGCAGGCACTTCTATACTACCAACCAACGGAAGAAGATTGTTTTTCATACCATACCGGCCAACAGTCGCCTGGTTATAACGTCCATAGCCCATGCCAGCTCCCCGTTTTTGCGCTTCACGGATGAACTCATCCACCACTTCTGGCGGAAGAGCAGCATAATCATGTACCATGTTTTTAAGCACAGATTTGACAAAACGATTGGCAAACTGAGATAAGGGCAACAATAGCCAATCCGGCAGCTTTGTTCCTAGCCATGCCGATGTATGTAGGACTTTGTTTTTGATGAGTGGTACAAGTCCGCCCGGCCCCACTAATACAAGGGCTTCGGTAAAAGAAGTATGGCGCAACGCAATATTCAGCGCGACATCACCACCCATGGACACACCGAATACAACGGCCTTGTTTATGTCGGCCAATTTCATAATTTCCACCGTAAAATCTGCCATTTTATCCGGCCCACCCAGCAACTCAATACCTTTAGTAGCGCCGAAACCAGGTAAATCTAAAGCCGTCACGCTATAACATTTTCCAAAAGGTTCAAATAATTTATACCAAGAAATCGCCGCATTGTCTGTGCCGCCGCCATGAATTAGCACCAGTGAAAATTCAGGCACTGTTTCACTTTGGTTACTGCGTAACAAACGTACAACGCCTGTCTTGTAGGGGATAAATTCTTCCCGCGCGCCAGGCGGAATTAATCGACAAGTATTCCGTTTCATCGAATTGATTCACCTCCTATTGACATTCTATACTAATTGTGCTGATTCCATATTAAAAAAACCGGATTATAATTTCAGAACAATACAACATAACCAAGTAAAATATATATTTATTATATCATTCTCCCTTAACCCCAACAATGAAAATTTACCCATCCATTGTGCCTGTCCATGATACGAGGTGATACATTCGTGACATAAAAACAAGAAAAGAAGAAAGACCGATGATAGTTCTTCCATCCCATGGTAACTGTTTTTTATGCTTAAAATGATTTTTCATATGATAACCATGGTGTTTCTACATATCCTTTAAAGGATTTGGCCTGAGCAAAGAAAGGATCACAGCTACTAAAATATACCCTCTAATCACAATAATTAGGATAAATACAAGCATTCACAGTCAAATTAGAACAGAAAAAAACAGCCCCTTGAGGTATATAAGTTTGTGCTTTTTGTATAGGAAACTCACATTGCTACATGTAATAACCTTTATAGCCATATTATTTTTCCAGTTACTTAGCTCGTATTTTGTTCTATAATAG
>CAZCQT010000498.1:0-1564 GCA_964500905.1 uncultured Moorellales bacterium | reverse complement strand
CTGGCCGACACGGACGCCTACCGTCGAGACCGGCGGAAAGACGTGCTCTTGCAGTGCAGAAATATCTGATTAATAAAGGTATAAGTCGAAATAGAATTACAATTTATGCAAATGGTAAAAGCGAACCCATTGCAACAAATAAAAACGCTGAAGGTAGAAGACAAAACAGACGGGCAGAAATGCATCTAAAGATTAAAGAATAGTATTTTACCGACTTGTTTAGTTCTAAATCTTAAGAAGTAGTTTAAAAGGAAGTTGTCCTATGGGGCAGCTTCCTTTTAATTTTATTTATTTTTTTAATCTTATACCATAGTGAAATGTTAATTAGTCCAAAATAGTTCCTCAAAAATATAGCTAAATGAACAAGTAGAAATGACGGTTTCTATTGTTGTGTTTTTCACCACTTTTTCTATGAATATACTAAGTTCATCCAATGTTTTGTGTAGCTTACCGGTAAAAGTTCTTTTATACTTAGCCCACATTTTTTCTGCGGGGTTTAGTTCTGGACTGTAAGGGGGTAAAAAAAGCAGTGAAATATTTTCAGGAATTTTTAATTGCTTTGCATGATGAAAAGCTCCATTATCCAATACTACAATTTTATATTCATTTGGATTGAGATTTGATAATTCATCTAGGAATATTTGAAAGCAATCAGCGTTGCAATATGGCAGTTCAAGCAGTAACTTATCGCCAGTAATGGGCGAAAATGCTCCGAATAAATAAGTGGACTGGAATACTTGTTGAAAGGGACAGATGGGCTTGACACCTCTTGCAGTGAGGGCTTTTCCGTTTTTAGTAAATAAGCCAAAACGGCTCTCATCTTGAAAATACAAGTTTATTTCACTATACTTTATAGGGGATTTTAAAGCTATTTCTTGACAGGTTTGACCAAAGTTTTTTTAAAAGTGGTCACAGCCTTTTCGTCTTTTTTGATATGACTTTTGCGGGCTACCTTTATCTTTGAATTAAAATGGCGATAGCAGTATTTTAAAACAGTATTGTACACAAAGGTTTTATTAAATTCCGATTCCATCCAGTCCACTAACTCCACATACCCTCGTAATCCATTTTCAGGATCTTTCAATTTTGCTTCTATTTGTTTATGCTCGGCTTTGGTAATACCTGATGGACGACCAGCTTGCTTCTGATAGCTTAAAATTGAATCAATTCCTCCATTTATATACATCGTACGCCAAGTTTGTACGCTGTTCTGATTTACGCCAATATTATCGGCTACATCTCTTTTGGAAATCCCTTTCCCCTCATGCTTCTTAAACTCTATTAAGGCTTTTATCCTGTTCGCAATCATAGGAATCGCGGATTTTTGCAGTTTGCGTAATTGTCCAATGCTTTCAACAACTTGTATTTGTTTGGGAAATGACATAAAATGATTTATTATTTAGTCCAAAATTACAACAAAAAAATCCAATAACCGAATATCGGACTAAGTATTTATTCACTTTGGTATAACATACCTGTAAAGACTGACATACCTGTAAAGACTGATATACCTGTAAAGACTGATATCTCTCTAAAGGCTGACATTTCTATTTGCATCTATTAA
>CAZCQT010000497.1:0-1564 GCA_964500905.1 uncultured Moorellales bacterium | reverse complement strand
ATTATACAACATTGGTTGATGAGCGTCAAGACTAGAGTCTGACCCCAAGCTTACGCCCGCCTAATAAGTGATAATGAAGGTGAAAGACCACCTGACCTCCATCCTCCTTGCAATTATTCACTAAGCGAAAGCCCTTTTGATCTAAATCAAAATCCTTTGCAATTTGGTTGGCCACCAAATGCATTTTTCCTATTAGCTCCGCATCTTCTTCTGTAATGGCAGTTAAATCGGAAATATGCTTTTTAGGAATAATTAGAATATGCACCGGAGTTACGGGATTAATATCCTTAAAGGCCATTATCTCCTGATCCTCATATACTATCTCACTGGGCAGATCTTTTTTAACAATCTTACAAAAAATGCAATCATCCATCCTAATCCACCTCCTTTTGTGCCAATGGGAACAGATTTATCCGGTTAAACATTCGGCTTGCCTTATCAATAAAAGGGCTGATTGCTTTTTCTTTTTCGGCATAAAACAAATCACCCCTCTGGTACCTTATACCATAAGAAAAAATGCGTGTCAATATTCCCGTCCGAGACCACCAAAAAAGCCTGGATTTGTCATTCTAAGGACAATAAAGGATCTTTAATAATGGGATTCCCCGGCCAACTTTTCTTCCCAAATTAGCTGAAGTATGGCTAATTCCTCTGTGTAATCAGTTTTAGTTGTGTCTTCATCGTATTTTAGTTGCTCAAGTATTTCGATTGTAAAATTTTCTTCCCCATGCTCCGACCATTCCTTTTGAAGCTCCTTATTGGTATAACTTCCGAATTTCAATTGAAACTTAACTCTGTTTATTCCTCCTTTTAGATTTTGAGTGCTTTCCAGGTGATATTTATTATTTAGAATTGATTTAATCATAAATATCCCCATATCCGGCTTAGTATTTTTATATGCTTCCTTCAGCTCTTTTCGTCTTTCCACGATTAATACCCCAATTCTTTTAGTATCCTGGACAAGGTTCCCAAACGTTCACCAATCAGTTCCCCATCCACGCTACGGGCCTGATTAAATAACCGTATATCCTCATCAATCTTTTCATTTTCCGTACAAACAGCTACAGTCATGGCATCCCCTTGCAGCCCAACCCTATCTATAACAGGCTTTTTTGGATCATAAAATTTTTCGTGTCTATAAGCATCTCGAAAGTACAGTTCAGTCCTGCAAACAAGAATCGCCAAGTCCAACACCCGATGGAGAGGCAATTCTTCCGATTGTCTTGACCATTTTTCCCCCGTATGCCTCCAAACTTTAGCGGAAATATCTACCTTTCCCCTGTCATTCCACTGAGCCAACCCCAACGACAGCCCCTTTGCATCTGTTTCATATGCAAATCTGCCATCAACATTTTCGTAGTTTTCAGCTACGATAACCGGCTTGTGTTTTAATGCAGTTGGGATTTTCATTCTAAAACCTCCAATTGTATTACTAAATTACTAATTTACTAATATACTACTTATAAGTATAACTCCCTTCGCTTTTTTGTCAACAGCCTGAAGGCGTAAGATAGCGTCAAGATACTTTGGGTTTTAAAAAAATAAAATTACCCCTGTTGAAAAA
>CAZCQT010000496.1:0-1564 GCA_964500905.1 uncultured Moorellales bacterium | reverse complement strand
TGGGGAAAATAATTCCTATCCATTCTCCATAGAGGCCGTCACTGAGTCCCAGATCCTGTGTATACCCAGGGATGTGATGATTCCCATGCTTAAGAAAAATTACTTTTTGGCTCAAAACTTTATAGCCCTTTTATCAGACAAGGTTAATGTCCAAAACGAGAGGATAACCCTACTATCCCAAAAATCAATCAGACAGAAGATTTCCTACTATCTGCTGGAACTCTATAACAAACAAGGAGGAACCGCAGATATCTTTTCAGATAAATACCAAAAAAACATGGAGGTAAATCAGCCAATAAGTGTTGAGTTGCCTGTATCAAAGGAGATTACCTCCAAATTTCTTGCCATGCCAAGGCCCTCTTTCTCACGGGAATTATTGAATATGGAAAAGGATGGTCTAATTCAGGTGGACGGAAGAACAATACATATACTTGACTTGAATGTCCTGGAGTACGGGGCCCTGGACGATTAGATTCTATTTATACAAATAACTCATAAATTTGTCATAAGCACTATGATATATTGATAAATAAAAGTTGATATGTTGTCTATTATTCGGAAAAATGTATATTTTGCTTGTTTTGCAAAATATTCCCCCATACAAGGGGCTTTTTAGGTATAATAAACCAGTGATTTAACTTATTATCTATATCCACTTATTTTGATAAGACTGAGGGCAGTTAATGTTATTGCTTCAAAAAACAATAAAAGAGCAGGGACTGGTCCTCGACGGCAATGTTTTGAAGGTGGATAGTTTCCTTAACCACATGATTGATCCCCAGTTGATGGATGAAATAGGCAAGGAGTTTTGTTCCAGATTTAAGGATGAGGGTATAAGTAAAATTTTGACTGTAGAGTCCTCTGGTATTGCACCGGCTGTGTTTACCGGCTTGTATCTGAAGGTGCCGGTTGTTTTTGCAAAAAAGACAGCTCCATCAAATATGGGCAAGGACAAGTACAGTATCTGTGTTCATTCTTACACGCGGGAGAAGGACTATGATATCTGCATAAGTGCGGACTACATCTACCCAGATGACAGGGTCCTTATTATCGATGATTTTCTAGCTAGGGGCCAGGCTGTCCTTGGACTTAAAAGCTTAGTAGAGATGGCCGGTTCAAAGGTGGCCGGAGTTGGTATTGTTATTGAAAAGGGCTTTCAGGACGGGGGAGAGAGATTGAGGTCCATGGGGCTAAAACTCGAATCCCTGGCCATAGTAGAGTATATGTCCAAGGAAGAGATTAGTTTTAGGCAAGAAGATTAATGATAGGTACAGTGCTGCTTGTATAATCCTTTTGTTTAATAAAGAAAAATTTGATTTTGTTTATTATATTTTAAATTTTTAATTATTTTATTTTGTTATTGTTTTAGTTTTTTTTTATTTTATTGATTGTTTTTAATTAACTGCTTTTTATTATTACTTACCGGTCGCTTGCTTTTGCTCTTGGATGATATATATGAAATTTTTTATAAATGAGGAGGAAGTAAAATGAAGGTTAAGAAACTATTAGTTGTACTTTTGTCACTGGCTATGATTATAGGTCTGGTGGCAGGATGTGATAACAA
>CAZCQT010000495.1:0-1565 GCA_964500905.1 uncultured Moorellales bacterium | reverse complement strand
ATGGCAAGACCAACTAAATGGAGAAAGATTGAAAATGTGCCTGCGGTTCCTTTTTTTCTGCCATCGGAGAAAGATACCACAGAGATTCCTGAAAACATATTAAAACTTGAAGAATTGGAAGCGATCCGTTTAAAAGATTTAGAGGGCTTAGAGCAAAGCGAATGTGCCGAAAAAATGGAAGTATCCCGTCCTACCTTTCATCGCATTCTCATATCGGCAAGGGAAAAGATCGCTGATTGCTTAGTAAGTGGTAAAGTCATTCGCATAGAAGGAGGTAACTTTACCCTGAACATCTGCCCGGTCAGATGCTCCGATTGCGGCAAGGAATGGATGGAAAGCTACGAAAATATGGAATCAATAAAAGGCGGTGAATACGCATGTCCGTCTTGTGGTGGAGCAAAGGTTGTTTGTGAGCAGAATTGCAAAAAGAGGTTTCGCAAAGGGCACTGCTGGCGGCACGGTAAATTTGAAGAATAGAATACTAATTATAAACATGGTATAACGAATTCTAATTTTATTTTTTTAAGGAGGATATGATGAAGTTAAATTATATTACTTTTATGGTTCGAGATATAAAAAAATCAGTTGCTTTTTATCAAGACTTATTAGGTCTTAAAATAGTAAATCGAATAAATCCCGGAGCCGGGGAAATTGTGTTTTTGGCAAATGAAAAGGGCGAAACAATGTTGGAGCTTATTGAGTTTTCTGGAGTGGAAAAAGTTGAAACAAAGGGAATGGTTATGAGTTTTCTTGCAAAAACCAGCCTTGAGGAATTGAGAGGAAAAGCCATTACATTGGGCTATTCACCGTCAGAAATTATTGAAAAAGGTCCTAAGCCCAAACACTTTACTGTGATTGATCCCGATGGAATAGTTGTAGAATTTAGTATTTAGTCATATTAACTTACTACTTAAAAAAGGAGATTTTACAATGAACAAGATTTTATACTATGGAATGACGGGTGAAAAAATGTGCTTTCAGCATATTTTTCTAAACGCATTAGATTTGGCGGCAGAGGACAAAGAGGTTAAAATTATATTTGAGGGTGCTTCGGTAAAGCTGGTGCCGGTTTTTGAGGAAGAAAACAATCCCCTATACACAAAGGCGAAGAATGCAGGCCTAATCGCCGGTGTTTGCCTTGCTTGCGCTAAAATGATGAATGTATATGAGCAATGTAAAAACTCGGGAATTACTATGTTAGATGATATGAATGGTCATGCAGGAATGAAACGCTATATTAAAGATGGTTATAATGTGATAAGTATGTAAATAACAAAATTGTTTAGCCAAACATTTTTAAGGAGGCGGTCGGAGCAACGATGAAAAACAGAACCTATATAGCGCTTGATTTAAAATCGTTCTATGCTTCGGTTGAGTGTGTGGAACGAGGACTTAATCCGTTAACTACGAATCTTGTTGTTGCTGATATAAGTCGCACAGAAAAAACCATCTGTCTTGCTGTTTCACCATCCCTTAAAACATATGGTATATCCGGCAGAGCAAGATTGTTTGAAGTTGTGCAAAAGGTTAAAGAAGTAAATGCAGCACGTCTGCGAAAAGCACCG
>CAZCQT010000494.1:0-1573 GCA_964500905.1 uncultured Moorellales bacterium | reverse complement strand
TCCGCTATTTGATTTTGCTGGAAGCAACGGTGGCTTTACTGATTGCTATTTGAATTACGCCTATTTTATCTCGAAGAATAACGAGACCCTTGTTAGAAATGGAACAGGCGACAAAGCGAATAGCCCAAGGCAACTTTGAGACACGTGTCCGTGTGACTACCCAAGATGAAGTGAGTTCTTTGGCAGGGGCGATCAATGAATTGGCAAAAGAGTTGAAGCGAAACCGGGATACACGCAGCGAATTTTTTGCTAATATCTCACACGAACTTCGAACGCCGATTACTTATTTGGAAGGCTACTCTAAAGTTCTGGCTGAAAAAATGGTTCATTCGGAAGAAGAGAAAAACCGTTATCTCGAGGTCATTCATCAAGAAGCTAAAAGAATGAAGCATCTGGTCGATGATGTATTTGAACTTTCCAAGATGGAAGAAGGCAAAATCAGCCTCTCCCTAGAATGGATGGATCTATCTGAAGCTTTAAAAAGCGCTATTGATAAATTGGAGCCTAAATTAAAGGAAAAAGGCCTTGGATTGGATTATCAGGTTGAATCAAACCTTCCTTATACCTTCGCAGACGGCGTACGAATGGAACAAATATTCATTAACTTATTAGATAATGCAATTCGATATACAGACTCAGGGCAAATTATGGTTTCCATGTTTAGGGAACAGTCTAATCTCATTTTTCAAATTTCTGACACAGGCCCGGGAATCCCTGAAGAAGATCAGCCTTATATTTTTGAACGGTTCTATCGCGTTGAAAAATCGAGATCAAGAGAACATGGCGGAACAGGTCTAGGTCTAGCTATCGTGAAAAAACTCATTGATTTACAAGGCGGGTACATTGAAATGAAGAGTACGGTGAATAAAGGGACGACATTTATTCTAACATTCCCAATCAAAGAAGTAGGGGATCAGGAATGAAACCGCCTGGTTTGGTACCAGGCGGTTAATCTTATTTATTGTCTTTTAATGCCATCTTCACGGCGCCATATACAACTAAACCAACTACAATTATGTTAACTAACCAACCGAAAAATCCTATTCCCCACATGCCCCAACTATGCATCATTCATATGCACCTCCCTTTTAAGGGGCTGATTTATAACTGATTCCATTCGGCTCTGTTCCTACTCGTACAGTTTTAACAACCTTATTTTGTTCGTTATCGATTACGCTAACTGTATGTTCAAACATATTGGTGATATAGACTGTTTTATTATCGGAACTGACTACAACCCCATGCGGGCCTTTACCAGTTATGATTGTGGCAACAACTTTCTTCGTTCCCAAATCGACTTTGCTGACCGTGTTACCGGGGATTTGTTCCGTTCCTTGGTTGGCTACAAATGCATATTTGTCATTCGATTGAATGTAAACCTGTGCTGGACCCTCGCCCACGGGCACCTTTTCTACGTCTCCTGTAGTCAGATCAACGATTGCTAAAGCATTTTCGGCATTCAATGAAGCAACTAAGGTTTTACCATCGGTAGTGATTCCTGTCGTTACAGGTACTTGACCTACTGTGATTTTTTTCAACTCAGTCAATGTTACAAGATCCAATACGCTCACAG
>CAZCQT010000493.1:0-1578 GCA_964500905.1 uncultured Moorellales bacterium | reverse complement strand
ATTTTATTATACCAGAGATTACTTCAGAGATGAATACTACTGCCACTGCAACAAGAACGGAAGAATACCAAAAGTTAAGAAACCCATTCGTTCGGCTGCCGCCGAGACAAGCAATAATAAGGATGATGAAAAATACAGAAATTTTTATATGTGTTAGAGGTGGAGATGCAGCGTGAAGCAAAGTCTTAAATAATAGACCTGACCACTCTTATTCTGTTGTCTTTATATCCCTACAATCTTAAAAATGATATAATTATGATATGAATATTTCATATGAGGGAGTGGTTGTATATGTATAAAATAATGGCCAGCACAAACTTAAGAAATAAATATAATCAAGTATCAGAAGTTGCAAAAAAAGAACCTGTTATTCTTACAAAGAATGGAAAAGCAGATGTAATTGTTATGGGCGTAGACTTTTTTAAGAAAAAGGAATTGGAACAAAAAGAAAAAGAGATGGAGCTTGAATTTTATAAGCAGGCTTTTGAAGATGAAAAAGACTTCCAGGAAGGCAGGTTTGTAACAGCAAAAGAAATGTCTGAAACCCTTTCAAGGTATATTACAGAGGATCTTCCTGGAATTAGAGAAAATGTTAGAAAACAATTTTCATAGGTAGGAATTAGTTAATGTATAAGGTCTTTTTAGGAATTAGAGCTAAGACGCAAATAGAAAGAGAACTGTCTTTTTGGGCTAGCAAAAATAAAAAATATTCCAATCGCATAGCTGTCGAAATTCAAGAAATTATTAATTTTGGTTTACCTGTTAATCCTCACCGGGGCAGTAATTCTTTAAAGAAACCGGGTTATAAAATTTTATATCCTGGTAAGGGGGATTTTAAGCTGGTCTACAGAATTATAGAAAAAGATAAGATAATTAAGGTTACTCATTTTTTTCACAGTAGCAGAGAAATATCAAATTATATTTAATCATTCAACAATCAGTTGAGATTACCAAAACCATATATTGCGGAAGGCGGGTTTCCCATGCTGGCAAATCTCATTGAGGAGTACTATGCCCAAAAATTCTATCCCATGCTGGCAGCTAAAATCAGCCAGGTTACCGGCGTTTTCTCCTTTTCTATAGCCGAGCTGCTTGTGGTCGGGGGTATCCTGGCACTCCTCTGGCTAATCCTAAACTTCCTGTTCAGGTTTTTTCCCGGCCCTTAAGCATATTCAGACTGGTCAGTTTTCTTTTGAAATCCCTAACCTGGGCTGTTACGATCTATGTCCTGTTCCTGCTCCTCTGGGGTTTAAATTATTACCGCCTCCCTTTAAGCAATATTTTAGGTATGGATATCCCTGCTGCCGCCAATGCTGATTTGGAGGACCTCTGCGCTTATCTCGTTAAAGAGACCAATGAATCCCGGGCTTTAATCAAAGAGGACTGCTTTGGTTATACAACTGTTTCCCCCATCCCTGAGGTACTTAAGACTGCTGAACTTGGCTTTGGGCTGGCAGCTGCGGATTACCCGGGGCTGGCTGGCTCCTACGGACCGCCCAAGCGGGTTTTGCTCTCCACTGCTATGTCCTATCTGGGTATATGGGGGGGTTATTTTCCTTTTACTGCTGAGGCCAATAT
>CAZCQT010000492.1:0-1579 GCA_964500905.1 uncultured Moorellales bacterium | reverse complement strand
GGGAAGTATTGAGGGGACCGGAATGTGGAGGGGTTTAGTCAGGTACTTCTTAATAGTTGCTTTCTTTCTGGTGGGCTATATGAGCTTGGTGCTATTGTTCCACCGGCTGTTTGTGATGCCGTCCATCGCAATTGAAATGCTGGGACTTTTGTTGGTTGTCGGCATATTAGTACCCTTTCCTTTGATGAAGCTCTATAATCAAGAGAAAAAGCATAAAGCAGATAAGCAAATGTTTGACAAGCTGCAACAGGCTAATTTGGAGCTGGATGCTCTAAAAGAGATAGGTGTCATCTTGAATTCGACCTTGGATCTGGAGGTTATTTTAAATCGCTCTTTAAAAGTTATTGAAAAAAACCTTTCTTTTGATGGCTGCACCATTTGGGCCGCCAACCCGCGAAAATGTGATTTAAAACTCTCAGCCGCCATAGGGGCGGAGGATCTTCATTTGCCAAATTGTATTTCCGGCGGACTCAGTTTAATTCAAAGGGTGTTTAAACAAAACGAGCCCTTGTTTATTGAAGTGAGGCAAGCAATCCTTACGCCGGAGGAACAAGAATTTTTTCAAGAAAACAAGGTTGATTCCTTAATGCTTTATCCCATCTTTGATAATCATTTACCCCTTGGTTTAATTGCCCTCTTTAATCACAAGATAATGCAGTTTGATGAAGAAAATAAAGCCTTCCTAAAAGTTTTTATTCACGCTATTGCACTTGCCATCAGAAACGCTTGGCTTTACAAAAGAGTCTATCAGCAATCTATCTACGATGAATTGACAAGTTTATATAATCACCGTTATTTGATGGAGCGTCTGGAGGAAGAGATCAAAAGGGCCCACAGACTTAAACACCCGCTTTCTTTGTTGATTTTTGATTTCGATGATTTTAAAGTATTCAATGATACCTACGGGCATTTGGAGGGAAACCGGATTCTCTCTCAATTTGGCTCCCTCTTAAAAGGAGGGATAAGAAATATTGATGTTGCAGCACGTTTTGGAGGAGAAGAATTTGTAATTATCTTGCCCGAAACAGATCTGGCAACGGCCATTTCCGTCGCTGAAAGAATTCAAAATGATATTAGAAATGACAGCGGGTTACAAGATGATAGCAGAGAGCTTAGGATTTCTTGCTCTGTGGGCGGGGCTTCCCTCACAGAGAAAACCCAAACGGCGGCACAGTTGTTAAATAAAGCTGATGCCATGCTTTATAAAGCGAAACAACAAAAGGACTGTGTAGTCGCCTAATTGCATCAGTTACAAAAAACAGGTAAAAGGACAGGTAACAATCGTCTGTCCTTTTTTGTGTGCAATGCAAAGTGATATTACTAAATCATTATTTAACCAAGGCCATTTATCGCTATATGCATAAGTAGGCGTGCGTTAATGCCATACTAAATTAAGTGCTTTTTTGGGAGGCAGACTCTTGCTGAAAAAATTAAAGAAAATTTTCCAAAGGATTATCGTAGATTCCCAGACTGACTTAAAACAAAATACCCTGCCCCTTCATTCTCAGCTAAAAGCCAATATTAAATGGTTAAAGAAGCAATTAGAGCCCTCTGCTGACCTGGTTTATCGTTTTTTTAA
>CAZCQT010000491.1:0-1581 GCA_964500905.1 uncultured Moorellales bacterium | reverse complement strand
ACCAGGATGATACTAACCCGTTTAGATATTGTGGGGAGTATACTGATTTGAGCAGTGGTTTGGTTTATTTAAGGAATAGGTATTATGATCCATCAATAGGGCGATTTATATCGGAAGATCCAATTAGGGTTGGGTTGAATTGGTATGCGTATGCTAATAATAATCCCGTATCATATATCGATCCCACAGGTTTGTTTGCTAAAAACACAAGATTGTCAGCAAAACAAAGCTATAATCCTGATGTAGTAAAATTGCAAAGGGCTTTAGTTTCTAAAGGGTATTTGGATATGTCTGATGATAAAGGGTGGGGATTTTTCGGACTCAAAACATTAGCTGCAGTAAACGCTTATAAAAACGAACATGGTTTGGGAAACACCGGAAATGACGCAGGCGTAGTAGGGCAACAGACATGGCAACATCTAGGATTAAAACTAGATGCTGACTATCAAGTTGGTAACTCCGCAGGAACTCCAGAAATGTATAGTTGGGGACCTTTTTTTGAAGCTACTGGACCTAATTTATCCAGGGGCATTACAGCAGGACAAATCGGGGCAGGCATAACAAGGATAGGTGGAGACCGTACACTTGGTAGTTGGGAATTGAGCGTAGTTTCTGCTGATGCAAGTGTGGGCGTAAGTCTCGACTATATAGGAGCACAGGCTGGTGCACGACTAATTCAGGTTGAGGGAGGTTTCAAAATACCAATACCTTTTACAAGTAAATACATCTTTATTGGTGGAGATGCGGAATTAATGGGAGTGGGTTTTAGAACATATTACAAAGATGGCAAGATTAAGGTTGGAGCAAGTGTGGTTCTAGGTGCGGGTGTAATATTGGGTATAGTTGATTAGAAAGGATTATCTATGAAAATAATTGTAGAAAGAACCTTGGCACTTAATAAATATTCGTATGCAATTGAGGGCAATGATGCTTGGATTGGAAAAGCTAATTATACATTTGGGATAACATTGTGGAAGTTATGTGTGTACAGCAAGGAAGATTTCACATTTGAATTAAAGCAAACCAATTGGTTTTTAAAATTATTAAACATACTTCCAGTATTAAATTTAGAGACGTTTACTCCTTTTAAATACTTTGAAAGTCTTCAGTATAATGGGTATTCCAGAAAAAAGTTTTTGAAGGCAGCATTTCTGTTTCATATGGGGAATGAGATTTATGAGTTAAGGCAACACAATGACAACATTTGTTCATTAATGAAAAATGAGATTCAAGTTGCCGTTTACAAAAAAGAACCCTTTTCATTTTCCGAAAAAAACAGATATACTGTTAAGTATAGCAATGATATGGTCGATAATCTTCAATTGATATTACTTTTTTGCATTTTTATTGATGTTGTATTTTACTCAAATAAAAGACGAGTCTCTCTTGTGAAATATGAAAGGGATGTGATAATAAACAAAGATAAATATAGTGAACGTTCTTTGTGGAGGGCAAAGGAATAGGTCAAAAGGGGATGTACATCTTTTGTCACATAGTCTGACGGGGGTTTGACAACCCAATGTTAGGGGGACGGGGGTTTGACAACAAAGACAGGGGACGGTTCTATGTCTTTTCGTCCCC
>CAZCQT010000490.1:0-1582 GCA_964500905.1 uncultured Moorellales bacterium | reverse complement strand
TGCAAAGGTTGTTTCATCCATCCTGTCTTGAATTCCTTCCACATCGTGGGCTGTTACTATTTTAGGTATACATGTATCCCTCACTCCTTCTAAAATAACAAAATCATGGTTGTAAAAACTAAGAATTTCATTCATGCTCAGCTGTTTTTGGAATAATACGTCTGTTTCATAGGCTCCTCTTGCAGTAACCAGCTGAGAGCCTGCCATTTTGTGTCTGTGAGTGTTGGTTCCTTCCAAGTCCATTTTAAATTTTTCAAAATGAATTTCTTTTACGCTGCCTACAGTATAATTACGTTTTCGAAGCTCCTTTATAATATTTTCTATGGTAGTAGTCTTACCGGACTTTGTTATTCCGATTACTGAAAAAACCTTCATAATACACGTATTCTCCTTTCTCTTGTCTATTGGAAAATTATAAACAAAAATGCTGCTGCAATACTTATGATAATTATAATATAATCAAATGCCTGCATTTTCAAAACCATGCAGCTTGTTCTTTCGGGGTATGCTCTGAAACCTCTCATTTCCATTGCTGCAGCCAATTCCTTTGCCTTCATTACGGAATTAATGGTAATGGGGGTAAGTATGTATTTGTAAACTTGAATTTTCTTATTTAACTTAACTTTCTTTAGCTCAATTCCCCTAAGCTGTATTGCTGTTACCATATCCGTCGTTTCCTCTTTGAATATGGGTAAAAAACGAATTGCAACGGAAACCATAAAGGCTATTTCATAAGGACAATGCCACTGAATAAGTCCCTGTATTATCTCCCTGCTTGATGACGTTGTTATTATTGCGGCAGAAACAATAATTATTCCCATGCGCAAAATAAATTCAAGGGACCTTATTATTCCGTAATCAGTAAAAATTGTTAAGTTGCCTATTTTTAAAACAGGAACTCCCGCATTGGTTAACAAACTCTGAATTAACGCAATCAAAATTATTATTTTAATCAGTCTTTTTAGCTTTATTAGAATCGATATTAAATTTACTTTGTTTATAAGTGCAATCACAGCTGCTGCAAACAGTATTAATGATAAAACATATATTGCATTATAAAATAATGCAAGGGTTGATAAAATTAAAACTTGAACTATTTTTGTTCGAGGGTCTATATCATTCATAATTTACCCCCTCAAGAGCTATTACTTTGTCTTTATGCCTTTCAATAAAATCCTTGTTATGGCTTATAATAAGCATACCTATATTTCTCTTTTTTAATTTGTCCAAAACTTCCGATAATGCATCTATTCTTTCTTTATCAAGGGATGCAGTAGGCTCGTCCAAAATAAGATATTTAGGACCAATCATCAATACGGAAGCAATGGCTAAACGCCTTTTTTCTCCATAACTTAAAAAAAGGGGATATGAGTTTTTAACTTTTCCAAGGTCAAAAATTTCAAGCATTTTTTCAGCTTTATCCATGGTTTCTTCCTTTTTGTATCCCTTAAATAATAAGCCGCCGCGGAATTCCCGGATTTACCCACATGCACAGTCAGCCCCTTTCTTTTTAAAACCCTGAAGGCATCTTCATCGGTTTTATCATCACCGATATAGACCGGCAGGATACCTTGCTTACCTG
>CAZCQT010000489.1:0-1586 GCA_964500905.1 uncultured Moorellales bacterium | reverse complement strand
AGGGGATCGTTGTTATTCGGATAAATGTGCAATAGATCGTAAGAGCTATGCACCGGGTCAGCATGGTAACAGCAGAAAAAAGGTTTCCGAATATGGTTTACAATTAAGAGAGAAGCAAAAAGCACGCCGCATTTACGGCGTTTTGGAAAAACAATTCCGCGGTTATTTTGAAAAAGCGGATCGCCAAAAGGGAATTACTGGTGAAAATCTATTGATTATGCTGGAAAGAAGGCTGGATAATGTTATTTATCGCCTTGGCTACGCCAGCTCAAGAATTGAAGCAAGACAGCTGGTAAGGCATGGCCATTTTACCGTTAACGGTAAAAAAGTCAATATTCCATCCTACCTTGTTAAGGTTGGGGAAGTAATCAGAGTTACCGAAAAAAGTGCTAAATCACCTAAATTCAAGGAACTGGCAGAAGCGGCTGCTCACAGAACACCGCCTGCCTGGTTGGAGCATAATGTGGACGCCCTTGAAGGCAGGGTATTGGCCTTTCCCGGTCGTGCAGAAATTGATACAGGCATCGAGGAGCATCTCATCGTGGAATTGTATTCTAAGTAGAATTGGAATACAAGCAATCGAAGGAGGGTAAGGATGTTAGAAATAAGAAAACCAAAAATTGAGTGTGTAATTGTTAGCGATGATAACCGATACGGAAAGTTTGTGGTGGAACCCTTAGAAAGGGGCTATGGAATAACTTTGGGCAATTCCCTCCGAAGGATCCTGCTTTCCTCTTTGCCCGGTGCAGCAATAACTTCCGTAAAAATTGAAGGCGTATTACATGAGTTTTCCACAATTCCGGGGGTTTTAGAGGACACAACCGATATCATCCTAAACTTAAAAAGTGTAGCTGTGAAATTGCATGCAGATGAACCGATGGTTGTTAAGATTGATGCGGAGGGTGAAGGAGTGGTAACTGCCGCAGATATTATTTGCGATGCCGACGTGGAGATTCTAAACCCTGAATTAAAGATTGCTACCTTAGATCAGGATGGAAAACTGCAAATTGAAATGGTAGTTGAAAAGGGCAGGGGCTACCGCTCTGCGGACAAGAACAAAAAAGAAGGGGATGCCATTGGCGTTATTCCCATCGATTCCCTTTTCGGTCCGGTGCTTAAATCCAACTACTTTATTGAAGACACCCGGGTGGGCCACAGCATGGATTTTGACAGCCTGACCTTGGAGGTTTGGACTGATGGCAGCATTGCTCCTAAGGAGGCTATTAGCCTTTCCGCTAAAATCTTAAAAGAATATTTAGAGTTCTTTATTTTGACTGAAGAAAATGGCGGCCCCATAGTAGTGGATCCTGACCCAAAACCCGATGGGACAGAAACCCTAAGTATGACCATAGAAGAGTTGGATCTTTCCGTTCGCTCATATAATTGCTTGAAAAGAGCAGGTATTAATACTGTTGGAGAGCTAATTCTAAAAACCGAGGAAGATATGATGAAGGTAAGAAACCTGGGGAAAAAATCCCTTGAAGAAGTAGTAGGTAAACTAACTGACTTGGAGCTATCATTGGCTAAGTCTGATGAGTGAGGGGGTTTGATGACATGGGAAATCGTAAGCTAGGCATGAAGTCCGC
>CAZCQT010000488.1:0-1587 GCA_964500905.1 uncultured Moorellales bacterium | reverse complement strand
TCAAATCATAGGGCTGAACATTACTGGTTTATGGAGGGGGCCAAAAATTTTCACGATTTTGAAAATCAAGAAATAAATGATTTCTACGGCCCTTCCATGCCAAGTCCAAAAAATTGGGGCAATTACGGGTCTCCCAAGGAACTCATTGCCCATCTCGATGATTGGCTACTTCGCTGTTGTGAAATGGTGGAAAAATATCAACCTGATATGATTTATTTTGACTGGTGGATAGAACAAGAACAATTTAAAAATTATTTAAAAAAATTCGCCTGTTTTTATTATAATAGCGCTTATAAATGGGGCAAAAGAGTGCTTATTAATTACAAACACGATGCCTTTGCCCTTGATTGCGGCGTGTACACAGTTGAAAGAGGTAAACTTCCTGGTATTTCTCCCAGATTTTGGCAATCAGATACGGCAATCGGTTTAAATTCTTGGGGTTATATTAAAAATAATAAGTACAAGAATGCTGAGACAATTGTCTGTGATTTAATAGAGGTTGTTAGCAAAAATGGAAATTTACTTTTGAATGTGGGCCCAATGGCCAACGGGGAGATCTGTTCAGAAGAATTGAGAGTTTTATCAGACATAGGCAACTGGCTGGATGTTAATGGCCAGGCTATTTATGAAACCAGATTTTGGAAGGTTTTTGGAGAAGGCATTGCGTCTCCTGCTACAGGATACATGACTGACTACACTCCTACATCCTATACATCAGAAGATATAAGATTTACTTATTCTAAGAATACTCTTTATGCTTTTGTAATGAGATGGACCGGAGACCGTGTCAATATAAAATCTCTAGGGAAAAATTCGGGTTATTTCAGTGGGCAGATAAAACACGTCTCTCTTTTAGGCTACGACAAAGAGGTTATTTACCAACATACTGACGAATCCTTGAGTATAAATCCCATTAATGAAATAAAAAGCAATTTTCCTGTGACCATTAAAATAGATTTCTTGTAAAATCTCTTGTGATTTTGAGAAAATTAACTTAATCAAAGTAGCTGGAAGAGTCCTGCTACAACCATGTCTGCCTCACCTAAGATATCTACATCTCCTATACCAACGGTCTTCATCCCCGCGGTAATGGCTGCCTCTATACCTGCCTTTGCATCCTCGTATACGACACATTCAGGGGCGGAGACTCCAAGCCTTTGGGCTGCAATAAGAAAAACTTCTGGATCCGGCTTTGTCTTGGTGACATCATTTCCATCGACTACAGTATCAAAGAGGTCCTGGATATGTAGCCTCCCTAAGATGAGCTGAGCATTTTTGCTGGCAGATCCCAGGGCGATTTTTATTCCCTTCTCTTTTAGTTTAAGGATATAGTCCTTGGCTCCAGGAAGGATTTCATCTTCTTGTAGTTGATGGATATAATCAACATACCAGTTATTCTTTTTGTTGGCCAACTCTTCCCTTGAAGCCTGGTTTATCTCAAGGCCACCCACTTCCAAGAGTATGTCCAAAGACTGCATGCGGCTAACTCCCTTAAGCCTTTCGTTGTCCTCTTGTGTGAATACAAAACCCAGCTCCTTTGCCAATCTCTCCCAGGCCAAAAAATGATATTTTGCCGTATCTACGATG
>CAZCQT010000487.1:0-1591 GCA_964500905.1 uncultured Moorellales bacterium | reverse complement strand
TATAAGTCAAAATACCAAGGGTACATTAATCCGCTGCACCATTTCTATAAACTATTGGCAGGAATGGATTTCAAAAAGTAATTCAACAAAAAGATACAAAACAAAAAAGTCCTTTGGATTTACTCTTTGAGTTGGGGTAAGATGAAAGTTTACATTTCAGTCGGGCATAACAAAAAGCCATTAGAATGAGTAAAAGGATTCTTGTATCTTTTTTCTCCTTTTGGTATGAAAAAAGATCATTGAAGAAGCTGTTAGGAAAACAAAAATAAAATAAGAAACGAGTGGAGGTTGGGTATTATGTGGTTAGCTATTCTGTATCTCGTAGCCGCCGCAGGGGCAAACTTAAAAGCTCTTTACTTTGGTCCAGTTGCAACCCCATTTAACGCATTCGTATTGATCGCCCTCGATTTAACAACAAGGGACGGGCTACATGAGCGTTGGCAAGGGAAACATCTATGGGTAAGAATGTTTGGTTTGATTGCGGCAGGAGGTCTTCTATCTTGGGTGCTTAATCGCGATGCCGCTCAAATTGCTCTTGCTTCGTGCACTGCATTTACTGCCGCGGGGATAGTAGATGCGATTGTTTACCAATTACTATTCAAACGCCCACGATTTGTGAAACTTAACAGCTCAAATATTGTCTCTGCTACAGTTGATTCGTTTCTCTTTCCTACCCTCGCATTCGGAGGGTTCATTTGGTGGGCAACGGTAGGGCAATTATTGGCAAAGATTGCAGGCGGGTATATTTGGGCCCTCATTTTACGCAAGGTTTTGTGGGAGGACGGAGGAAAAGGAGAACATTGAAAATTTACCTGGCGGGGTACTTCCGTATGCAATCCCGCTGAGAACAAGACAGGACTTGAAGGAAGGTGGTTTGAAATGAATGTAAAAAATAAAGTAGATTTATTTTTAGACTCTGGGGCATTTTCAGCCTGGACTCAAGGAATAGAAATAAACATCTATGAATATATCGAATTTATCAAGCAGCATAAAGATATCATAGAAGTTTATGCTAATTTGGATGTTATTGCACAAGAAAATGGTGCAGAAAATAAAAGGCAGTCCGCGGAAAAGACACTTGAAAACCAAAAAATTATGGAATCTGCCGGGCTTTCCCCCCTACCGGTTTTTCATCTCGGGGAGCCGTTTAAATACCTGAAATATTATGTGAGCAATTACGAATATGTAGGGCTTGGGGGCATGGTAAGAGTGCCCAAACCTACATTAGTACCGTGGCTAAATAAATGTTTTGGCGATTTCATTTGTGATAAGAAAGGTATCCCGAAAGTTAAAATACATGGATTTGGCCTTACATCACTACTATTAATGATAGAATATCCCTGGTATTCCGTAGACAGTACTTCTTGGGTAGTGCATAGCAGATTGGGTTCGATTTGCATACCTAGATATAAGGATGGCAAATGGATTTACAATGAAAATTCTTGGAATATAGTAGTGTCAAGTAAAAGCCCGAGCAGCAAAGAGGTCGGCAAACACATCAATACACTATCTCCCCGACAACGGCAAACCATATTGGATTATATTCACTCGAAAGGATATAAGCTTGGTAAATCCAGATTTGAAAAAGTTC
>CAZCQT010000486.1:0-1592 GCA_964500905.1 uncultured Moorellales bacterium | reverse complement strand
ACACTCCGGGGTTCCATGCTCCCGGAGTGGTTCCCACCTGTGTCGCAATCTCCCCGATCTGGTTGTTCACGTTCTCAAAAAGCCCGCTCAGGTTGCCCATGATACCGTCAACCAACAGGCCCTTTATCCATTCGTTTATCCAGTCGGTGAGAAAATCCATAGGCTAACCTCTTAAAACAGGCTGGAGAGCAGAGGAACAAGCGTTGTCCCTAAAAGGATAATTCCGCCGCCCGCCATAAGCTGTTTCATGCCCTGCGATTTTGCGCCCGGATTGTCCGACCCGTAACCTTCCAAAAGGTTGATAACTCCCCATACCGCAAGGCCAGCGCCAAGCGCAACAACAAGGGTCTGTAAGGTGCTAACTGCACTCGTAAAAAATCCCATAATCTAATTACCTCCATGTTTTCATATTGTTTTCGGGTACAAAAAAACCGCCATTTCTGGCGGTAGCGACTTCGGGCCAAGTTGGCCCGAAGTTTGATGTTAGGTTTATACAGAGGGCAAGGAGGCCCACGGGCCATAAAAACACCTCGTTTCTCGTTGTTTAGCGTCAGATTTTGGTATATAATAAAATATATTATATTGCCTTTAATTGTTTTTGATGAAATTACACCAAAACACTTTTTTGTTGAACGCTCCAAATTGTTATGCAACATTCGATACACAAGCATTAGAAATAGACACATTATGAAGATGGAGGAGCCTATGCTTTTAGAGTATTTATTTACTGAAAAAGAAGATTTAACGAAATTATCCAAATACGAAGATGAAAAAATTGAACAAAAAGTAATCAATATTAAAGATTCAAGCATATGGATCGTAATTCTTTCAATTAAAGGAAAAAATGAAAAAAGTGCGATAGCCCTTTCTGAAATCAATAACTCTCTAGTTAGTCAGGTTAATTGCGTCGTTCTGACAAATGAAGCGGCACAATACTTCAATGAATTGTTATTTCCGTATATCAACGAATTTGAAAGGAAGTTAAGAAAGCTGCTTTATATTACAAGTAAAACATCCGATAAAGTGGCTGCTGCTGAAAATATCAAAGAACTTGAAGAAATGGATTTAGGTACAATCTTTGAACTTGCCTTTTCCGATCAATCTTTTATAAAAAAGGCTAAAGAAACAGTAAACAATAAGTCGTGGCAGTTTACAAAAGACGAATTAATGCACGGGTTATCAAGTATTGAAGAGAAACCTTTATGGAATCTCATTATTGGTACCGATGCAACCCCGATACTTTGCAAAAATTTTACGTCTGCAAAGAATTATAGAAATTCAGTAATGCACGCACACAATATCGATGCTGGCACATATAAACGAGCAAAAAGGCTCTTTAGGGCATTGAATTTGGAGTTGGCGCAATCAATAGGAGCAGTATCAAAAATCGAAGAGGCTACATTTCCGCATAAATCTGAGGATCCTGTTATTCCTATTAATATATTATTGAAAGAGGCAATAGACTTTACAAAGGTTACCACAACTATGTCATCAACCTTGTCCTCTTTTTCGGAGCAGCTTAAGGAATTGACCGAGGCCTCAAGGATGTCAACAGACCTTTCACCTTTAGCAGCGCAGCTTAAGGAATTGAC
>CAZCQT010000485.1:0-1601 GCA_964500905.1 uncultured Moorellales bacterium | reverse complement strand
TCCTATAATTCCTAATCCCCCAGCTTCAGACACAGCAGCCGCTAAATCACCATTGGCGATCCAAGCCATTCCCCCTTGCAGAATGGGGTATTCAATTTTTAAAAGTTCACAAATCTCCGTATGCAAAACTGATTTCATCTATTCTCACCTCTTTATTTAGCCCAGCGAATGGCACTGCTACCCCAAGTTAGACCCGCACCAAAAGCAACTAAAACCAATAAATCGCCTTTTTTGAATTTACCTTGTCTTGCAGCCTCATCCAAGGCCACAGGAACCGATGCCCCGGACATATTTCCGTATTTATGCAAATTAACAAAAACTTTTTCCTCAGCCAAACCCAACCTCTTTAATGAGGATTCAATAATTCTGATGTTTGCTTGATGAGGAATCAGATGGTCGATCTCTTCTAAGGACAAGTTGTTTTCCGTTAAAACTTTTAAAGTTGCCTCTTCCATTGCCCTTACAGCAAATTTAAAAACCTCGCGGCCTTCCATTTTTAAAGAGTGAAGTGTATCATTTATTGTTTTCTCTGTTGCAGGCAATCTGGAACCCCCTGCAGGCAGGTGTAAATAGTGAGAACCGCCGCCATCGGACCGTAAATAGGAACCTATTATTCCTTCTTCACTGTCTGAAGCTTGCAAGACAACGGCCCCTGCCCCATCCCCAAACAAAACACAGGTGGAACGATCCGACCAATCTATTACCCTGCTAACAGCATCGGAACCAATAATTAAAGCATTTTTATAAAAACCGGCCTCCAAAAATTTACTGCCTGTAGCTAAAGCATAAATAAAACCAGTGCAACCTGCTGATACATCAAAGGCGGTAGCATTTTTCGCACCTATTTTGTCTTGAACCAGACAAGCCGTAGATGGAAAAAGCATATCCGGAGTTACGGTGCCCACCACAATTAAATCAAGCTTATCTGCTGAAATATTCGCATCCTCCAAAGCCCTTTCAGCGGCCTTAATACACATATCTGAGGTAGCTTCGGCTTCAGCTAAAATTCGCCTTTCCTTGATTCCGGTGCGGGATTGTATCCATTCATCGCTAGTATCAACTTTTTGTGCCAAATCATCATTTGTTACAACATTTGTAGGTAAGTAACTGCCGGTACCGGTAATTACCGCCCTATTCCTTAACTGTGTCATAAATTACTTTCTCCCTTGCCATTATTTATTTAAACCTGTTTTTCTATTCGACCTACCACTTCTTGCTCTACACATTGAGCAGCTACCTTTATTGCATTTGCTATTGCATATGCATTGGAGCTACCATGACAAATTATGCTGACACCCTTAACCCCTAATAAAGGAGCACCTCCATACTCAGAATAATCCATCATGCTTTTAATGTTCAATAAGCCCGGCTTAAGCAAAAGCCCTCCCATTTTCATTCTTAAAGAACCCTCAATCTCTTTTTTCAGCAATTGAAAAATCGTGTTGCCTAATCCCTCCGCCAATTTTAAAATCATATTACCCACAAAGCCATCGCAAACTAAAACATCAGCGGCACCTCTGGGCAAATCACGGGCTTCGACATTACCGATAAAATTCAGCCCCGATTCCGAAAGCAACTTATAGGATGCTTTAGTCAGGTCA
>CAZCQT010000484.1:0-1604 GCA_964500905.1 uncultured Moorellales bacterium | reverse complement strand
ATTGGCACCAAAAGCCACTCCCAGCTAAAGCATTGTCCTGATATTAGGTGCAGTCAGTTTTAACTCAAACTCTTCAATGATACTTAGAATTACCGGCAGTAAAAGTGCAGCCCTGACTGCAGTTGCCGGAATAAAAAAGGTCAATATCTCCATGATAATTAATATGGCTGCAAGAATTCCCCCCGGGGTGTTCTTGGTTTTAGCAAGGAAAAAATAAGCGATCCTATTACCCAAGGATGTACTATTAATGGCCTTGGCCATCATAAATCCTGCCGCAATAAGAAAGGTCGAGCCGCTGGCGAAGCCGCTTAGAGCCCCTTCCAGAGGGGCTGCTCCCGTTGCCACCAAAGCCACAACAGCAACCAAGGCAGATAAAGCTAAGGGGATAGGCTCCAAAACCCAAAGAATTATTGCCAGAGTCATGACTGCCAGTGTGCTTCTAATCTGCCAATCCAAGACAGCGGGGGTCAAAATAAGTACCCCGCCAAAGGCCAACAAAGCAATTAATATATAAATCAGTTTTCTTTGAAGCGTAGTCCCTCTGCTTTTTTCTGCATCTTCTTCTGTAAACACACTAAATCTCCACCCCGCCATAAAATACCTGTAAAAAACATTATAAATATATCTTATCAGAATCATGCAAATTATCTACCCCTGTTATGGTAAACAAGGAAAACAAATGGACAATTGGCAGGAATTTGGCTTTTGTTGGGGGAATATTTATAAATAATGGGAAAAGCAAAGGTGGTTAGTATATGAGAACAAAAAACCAGCTCAAGATTCTACTTTTGATCATAGCTGTATTAACAATCATCGCCCCGGCAGAAAAAACTCTGGGGCAGCTGGCTAAATTAGTTTACCTGCATGCAGCACTGAGTATCGCCATTACAGTTTTATTGCTGTTTACCGCTGCAATCGCCTTGGTTTCAATCTTCAGGAAAAACAGCATTAGCTTGGCCAAAACTTCTTTAAAGGTTTCCTTGGTTTTTCAAGTTGTAAATGTTGCCTTGGTACCTGTTATCACCGGTTTAACCTGGGGGGTGTTTTTTGCCTGGCAGGAACCAAGGGTTATCTTGACCGTTGTTTTGCTAAGCCTTACCCTGGCTGCATATTTATTGGAAGACACCTTCAGCACTCCTGTTATTAATTCTCTTTTGGTAGCCTCACCCGGTTTAGTGCGTTTATTTACCTTAGGTAATATCGGCAGGTTAATGCACCCCATCAACCCCATAGGCAGCTCCGATTCTTTAGCAATTAAAATTATTAGCTTGGGGATCTTTTTGGCCTCCTTGCTCTTCGGTTTTATTTGGATAAACTATCTGCAGCAAAGGAAAATATGAATACTTAGAGTGCAAATTATTAGAGATGACAAGATCCCTGTCCCCTTGTCATCCCTTGTCATCTCTTGCGACAATTATGCCCCTGCGAGAAGCTTCACCAAAAAGTCTGCAGCTTGTTTTGCATCCATTCCGTTGGAATGGCACCTTTTTCAGCACACGAATCCCCGACAATATAGACTCTCATAGTTTTCCGAACTCCTTTATCCACATTAAAAACTATAATAGCAAAAAGACTTAAACCACGAAGGTTCAAGTCCCCATTGA
>CAZCQT010000483.1:0-1612 GCA_964500905.1 uncultured Moorellales bacterium | reverse complement strand
CTTAGGAAAGACAACTACAATTCTATAACTTCCATTCTTTTAAAACCGTCTTGTGAGTTAAATCTTGGTATTTTTAGGTGGTATATTGATAAATTATCTATGCTAAAACTTACCTGTTCATCTGTTTACCTCCCTATGCTAAGATGTAGAAGAAGGAGACCAATCCTTATTTTTGTGAACAAAGTAACTTTTTTCAAAAGGAGGTAGTCTTAAAACTTTATGAGTTCTTGCCTGATTATTACAGATGAAGGAGGTTTTATCTAAATGGCAAGTTTAGTTGGCAAAATTAATAGGCTAAATCTTAGCCGTAGAAGCTTTATTAAAGCTAGTGCCGTCGCCACCGCCGGTTTAACCTTGGCCGGTTGTGGGAATACTCTGACAAGTGCAACTAATAACAGCGATCCAGAAAAGGATGGCGAATGGGTTACCGCTGCTTGTTGGCACAACTGCGGGGGCAGATGTTTAAACAAAGCCCTTGTAGTTGATGGTGTGGTTATCAGACAAAAAACTGATGACACCCACCCTGACAGTCCAGACTATCCACAGCAAAGGGCCTGTGTCAGGGGACGTGCACAAAGACAGCAGGTTTTTGGGGCAGATCGTTTAAAATATCCCATGAAGAGAAAAAACTGGGCACCTGGTGGAGGAAATAAAGAACTAAGAGGTCAAGATGAATGGGTTAGAATTTCGTGGGATGAGGCCCTTGATATTGTAACAAGTGAACTAAAAAGAACCATTGAGGAGCATGGCAACAGGTCCATCTTGTCAACACTTGAATTTGGCAACCTTGCAAATTCAGAAATTGCAAAGCTTCTCACCTTAGTCGGTGGATGCGTTACCCACTCGGGTACAAGGTCTTGGGGTACATGGAAAGCATTGCCCAGATTAATTGGAGAGATACCTGAGTCAATGCCGGGGTTACAAATTAACGATAGAATTGATTTGTTAAACTGCGAGACCGTGATTATGTTGGGAGCAAACCCCGCATGGAGCTCTATTTCAGGATCCGTTTATTATGCAAGGCTAATTAGGGAAGCAGGAGCTAAATTTATATCCATTGATCCTTTTTATAATGATACAATCTCCATGCTGGAAGGAGAATGGATTCCTGTCCGGCCTGCAACTGATACCGCTTTGTTACTCGGAATTGCACACGCAATGATAACTATGGATGATCCAATTAGTAATCCAATTATTGATTGGGATTTCCTGAAGGCAAATACCGTTGGTTTTGATGCGGAAAGCATGCCGGAAGGAGAAGATCCCAAGGGCAACTTTAAAGATTATGTTCTTGGGACTTATGATGGGGTTCCAAAAACACCGGAGTGGGCCAGTAAGATTTGTGGTACTCAGCCGAGTCAAATTCGTTACCTGGCCAAGGAACTCCGCAAGCAAAATAAGGTTGCCTTTATAACCGCATATGCTTCAGCAAGAAACAAAAATGCGGATAGCTTACCACAGCTGTTTATGACAATAGGGGCCATGGGGGGCCACATGGGCAAATCCGGTCATTGCACCGGGGTGTCGTCAAATTCTAACGCCTTCAACGGAGGGCCTAGACTGGTTCAACCAGGTGGCGACGGGATTCCGCCTTTTAAAAATCACATTGATG
>CAZCQT010000482.1:0-1616 GCA_964500905.1 uncultured Moorellales bacterium | reverse complement strand
TCTTCTCCCCATGTTTCAAAGGAATCTTGATCCCAGTGAATATCATCCTGAGCTTCAGTTTGCAAAACCTCATCTAGCTCTTTCAATACTTCCATTTCTAGTTCTGTTTCGCAATAGGGGCACTTCATTTTTTGTAAGTTACTATCAAAAACTATGGCACCACCACACGATGGACACTTGTACTCTTGCATCATAAGCATGTTTCCTTTCTGAAAAATAATGTTTTCTAAAAATCCGTCTTTTTTTCCTAAACCAAAATGTTTGCTAATGTCTCGGTTGTTTTTTGCTTTTTGCTTTTTGTTTTTTTATAACTTATAGTTTGATAAATTTCTCTAATACTGCGATTACTTATGTAATTTCTATTATATAAATATACATCTATACCAGTGTGTTTTCTAATATTTATGTTCTTTATATTTACTGATTCATCCCTTTATTGGCCAAAGCCTCCTGAAGGGTCCGCCATGCCAATACCGCACATTTAACACGGCCGGGCATTTTAGAAATACTTTTTAAGGCGAGGGCATCTTCAAGGACTGCCAACTCTTCTTCATCAGTTATTGTCTGTTTTATCATGGCTAAAAATTTATCAGCCAATTCACTGGCCTCTTCAAAGGATTTGCCATTTATTAAGTCGACCATAATAGAGGTAGAGGCTTGGGATATTGCGCAGCCGACTCCAAAAAAAGCAGCCTCCTCAATTTTTTGGCCGCTTACCTTAATCTCCAGGGTTATATCGTCACCACAGCTAGGGTTATGTCCTCTTTCGCACCAATCAGGATGGTCAAGATGCCTTTTATTATGACTGTGCTGGCTGTGATCCATTATTATTTCATTGTAAACCGATTCCATATTCATATTGTATGTAAAGTCCTTAAATCTATTTTTATCAGTAAAAATTTACCTTAATTTCCCTTCTACATCAAAATGTTCGTTCTCGTAAGTACAAAAATGCTCTTCCGTAAGCACCAAATTCGCCTTCAAAACCTTCCTTAAATTCTATAAATATAAGATAATTTTACCACTCTATTTTAAATAATATCAATAATTTGAGAAGACTTACCTTGTCAATAAATACCTTAATTGCCAACAAATACTTGTCATGCAATTAATACTTGTCTAGCCAATTTAAATTTATCTTACCAAAAAACACTTGCCTTGCCAATTAACGTATTCCTGTTCTATCCGCCCTTCAGTAGTTTTACAGCAGATTTTAAGGCCTCCATGAGAAAATCAACTTCTTCCAATTTATTATAGAGGGCAAAGCTTACTCTAGAAGTTGCAGGAGCCCCTAGATACTTCATCAAGGGCTGGGCACATTGGTGGCCTGCCCTAATAGCAACACCATAGGAGTCAGCAATTGTGGCTATGTCATGGGGATGGGCGCCGGCTATAGAAAAAGAAACCACAGCCCCCCTCAACTCAGGATCAGTGGGTCCATAGATTGTAAGATCAGGTATTTCTACCAGTCTTTCCAAGGCATAGGCTGTCAGACCCTTCTCATGTTGCAAAACCCTGTCTAAGCCTATCCCCTCCAGATAATCCAGAGCCCCGGCCAGGCCTACGGCTCCGGCCACATCAACGACACTTACAAGGTCACGGTCGGCCAGGGCGGC
>CAZCQT010000481.1:0-1617 GCA_964500905.1 uncultured Moorellales bacterium | reverse complement strand
AAAAATTAGAACAACTTAATGCGCTATTAGCCGAGAAAAATAGGCGGAGTCGTCGCATTTGGAAAGTGGTTGCAATTACTTTGGTTTCCATTGCTGTAGTCACGGTATTACTGTTCATATTCAACTTGTCGGTTACACAGAAACTTTTTGAATATGACGCAACAACTGTAATCACGGAACAAAATGCACAAATAAAAGAATCAATGAAAAATAAAATAAGCATGCCATAAAAGCAAATTTAAATTTATGAAGAATTAAGGGAAGCAGAAAGTTATTTTATTGTAAGTAATAATAAGGGTGAAAGGTATCAAGGCAAGAATCAATACATCAAATGTAGAATTCCACTTTATGTTTTCAAGTGTATTAAGAAATTGTTTATCAGCACACTTGTTTATGATGCTAGTAAAATGGAGATGCCAGGTGGGGAGTCAGTCCATTTTACATTTGACGCTGCTTCTAAAACTGTAACGATAACAAAGCTGAATTTATATGAGCCAAAGGATAATCCATATTTTACTTATGCAAGAAATGCAGCCGGCTCAATTTCCGTGGAGGCAATCGGATTGGAACAATACCGTGTCGAAAAAAGCAAAGAAATAAAGGATTTCTATGACCGAAATACCTAATAATTTATATCAATTTACCGATTATGTGCCGCCGATAGATTTGACCTTTCATCAATATCTATTGGATATTGATGAACCCCTTTTGGTTCACACCGGTAACAGGAAGCAGGCAAAAGCACTGATCCTGCAGATAAAAGAAGTGCTTGCAGGTAAGGAACTTAGATATATTTTTATTTCCCATTTTGAGTCGGATGAATGTGGAGGCCTAGAAATAATATTAAAGGAATTTCCCCGGGCTAAAGTAATATCCTCAGAAGTTACTGCAAGGCAATTGGATGGGTTTGGAATTACAAGTGATGTGTTAATAAAAGGACCGGGGGATGAAATGACCATGGGAGGGACTATTACTGTTTGATTTGAAAAGGGGAATCCTGTTTTCTAGTGATTTGATGATTAGGTTTGGTAATTCAGATGTTAAAATACTGGAAAACACCTTAGCAGAAGAACTGTTTAGGATAACGCAAGAACAAATTCCGGATACGGAAAAAAGAGAAATGCTTATAGAAAATCTAAAAAAGGAAAGTATAAAATTCATAGCAACAGTTCATGGTCAATGTATTAAGATAATTTAGAGAAAAACAGCTCAGGGAAGTTTTGTTTGCTATTACTTTTCAAACGTAGAATAGGCAAAAACACCAACAAGCCCTGACGAATTTATTAAAATAAAAAATGTTTATGGCTATATGGAGCTAATCGAACTGAGTTTAAAAAATTTTCAAATGACTGTAAAATAAACCACCGGATATAAAGGTAATTGTCTTCTGCCGGTTATGTTATACAATAAAACGTAAAAGGGTGATTACATGAAAAAAATTAATGGCTTTAGACTGGGTATTTATATTTTTAAGGATGCAGAAATAGTTGATTTTGCGGCACCATACGGAATTTTTTCCGTGGCTAGAAGATTGGACCCCGAATTGGATGTGTTTTTCATCTCCGATGCCAACAGGCCTGTTCAGGCCCAAGCGGGTTTTACCGTCCTCCCCAATTA
>CAZCQT010000480.1:0-1625 GCA_964500905.1 uncultured Moorellales bacterium | reverse complement strand
CTTGCCCCTGTCCAATAGTAACCTTTAAGGCCTTATAATTTCCCGCCGGCAACACAAGTGGACCGTATGCCTTAATCGGAAAAGGAAATTCTCCATATTCAACTCTAACTTCTTCATTATACCCTTTACTGTTCAGATAATTTTCTGCCAAACCTTTAATCTTGATTAAATCCCTATTAATTATTTTTTGCAGCTCGGCTTTCTCTGTCACTTGAGTCAAATCGGCACTTATTTCTGCCAGTAATAAATCTCTCACCTCTCCTTTGAGAACCTGGTCCTCAGGGAGATCAGAGTTGGCAATTACATGAAAACGCACTAAGTTATATGGATTATAAGCAGGCTCCCTTTGCTTGCCTTCTCCCGTAAATACCATTATGTAAATTAAGATAAGTAAAACAACTCCTCCCCGTAGCTTTTTCACTTAAATACCCCCTAAACATATTTTCTTAAATGATTTAATGCGGCTTTCTCCAAGCGGGAAACCTGTGCTTGAGATATTCCTATTTCCTCGGCAACTTCCATTTGGGTTTTTCCATCAAAAAAACGCAAAGACAAGATCATTTTTTCCCGCTCATTTAATTTAGCCAAAGCTTCCTTAATGGATATTTCCTCTAACCAGCTATTATCATGGTTTTTCTCATCCCTTACCTGATCCATGACAAAAATAGGATCACCCCCATCGTGATAAATGGGTTCAAATAGAGAAACCGGCTCTTGAATTGCATCAAGAGCGAAGATTACTTCCTCACGAGGTAGGCCCAATTCTTCTGCTATTTCGGAAATTGTAGGCTCTTTAGAATGCTTGTAAACTAAAGCATCTCTAATCTGAAGTGCTTTGTAAGCCACATCCCTTAGGGAACGACTGACTCGGATGGGATTATTATCTCTTAAATATCTTCGAATTTCGCCGATAATCATGGGAACCGCATAGGTAGAGAACCTAACGTTTTGGCTTAAATCGAAGTTATCAATTGCTTTCATCAGACCGATACAGCCCACTTGAAATAAATCATCCACATATTCTCCCCTATTGGTAAATCTTTGAATGACACTCAATACTAAACGAAGATTCCCGCTGGCTAGTTTATCTCTGGCATCCGGATCCCCTTCCTGCATAGCTTGAAAGAGACTGCGCATTTTTTCATTACCCAAAACAGGCAATTTTGAGGTGTTTACGCCACAGATCTCAACTTTATTGACCATCATCGGCCCTACCTCCAAAACTTGTTATCAATTCTTATCTTAATTATTTCCAAAGGGGAATTCTTTTATACTGCAAGCCGTTTTCGTGACATGGTATTTCCTTTCGGGGAAAATATCTGCTTTTTATATTACCTTAAATAAAAAAAAGACCACCGGTCACCCGATAGTCTTTTTTCTTACTGTTGGTTATTCCATTTTTATTATTTCTTTTCTCAGCCTTTTAATAATTCGTTTTTCCAATCTGGAAATGTATGATTGGGAAATACCCAGTAAATCTGCCACTTCTTTTTGAGTCTTTTCTGTTCCATCCAGCAAACCAAAACGAAACTCCATAATTTTCTTTTCCCGCGGAGATAGCTTTTTCATTGCCTGCTTTAATAAATTGCGATCTACCTCTTCTTCTATCGATTTGTAAATAATAT
>CAZCQT010000479.1:0-1625 GCA_964500905.1 uncultured Moorellales bacterium | reverse complement strand
TTTATTTCCGACACACCTGGGGTATTTACCCCTAGGTGCTTTTGTGGGAGCTTTGACCGCTGCTCTTGTTGTCTATGGATTAGCCAATACGGGTAGTGGTGGTTCCCCTTATAAAATTATTTTGGCCGGAATTGCAGTTAACTCTTTGCTGGGGGCCGCCACTACCGCCGTGATGATTTTAAATAGCGAAAGCGTTCAAGCAGTGCTACCCTGGCTTGCCGGGGGTTTAAGCGGCAGAAGTTGGCCCCATTTTTATATTATTTTGCCCTATGCATCCCTCGGTCTTATAATTTCAATTTTTGCAATTAAGCCTGCCAACTTGCTATTACTGGGCGATGAGGTGGCTAAACTTTTAGGTCACAATGTGGAGAGAAGCAGGTTCTTTTTGATAGTACTGGCTGCTTTTTTAGCGGGAGCAGCAGTAAGTGTTGCCGGCTTGATTGGCTTTGTCGGTTTGGTTATACCCCATATCACCAGAATGTTAGTGGGGAATGATTATAAATATTTATTGCCAATTTCTGCTTTGGGCGGAGCCTTTTTGGTGGTTTTGGCCGATACGGTAGCACGGAGTTGGTTTGATCCTATTGAATTGCCGGTGGGGATTTTGTTGGCTTTTATAGGTGCTCCTTTCTTTTTATATTTGCTGCAAAGCGGGGGAATAAAAAGTGGCTAATCAGGTGTTAGTAGCGGAAAATTTAGATTTATTACTGTCGGCAACATTCTCCATTGATGATGTATCTTTACAGTTTAAAAAAGGTGAAATTGTCAGCATCGTCGGTGCTAACGGTTCCGGCAAATCAACGGTTTTAAGATTGCTGACTAAACTTATTATGCCTGCCAGCGGTTGTGTCTATTTGGATGGGAAAAGAATTGATGAGATGACACAAAAGGCAATAGCACAAAAGTTGACAATGCTGCCCCAAGTTCATGATCATAATTTGGATTTAACCGTTTATGATTTGGTTAAACACGGTAGAAATCCTTTCCGTAAGTGGTATGAAGTTGTGGGGGCAGAAGACAAAGAGATTATCGAATTTGCTATCTCCGTCACAAACTTAAAAGAGCTCAGGTATCGACCTTTGCAGTCCCTTTCCGGAGGGGAAAGGCAGCGAGCCTGGATTGCCATGTCCCTAGCACAAACTCCTGATATTTTACTGCTGGATGAGCCCACAACATATTTGGACATAGCCCACCAATTGGAAGTGATGGAGTTGATAAGAAGATTAAATGAAGAAAACGGCATTACCATTGTGATGGTATTGCATGATTTAAATCAGGCCGCTAGGTACAGTCATCGCTTAATCGCCATGAAGGATGGCAGTTTGGTTTGTCAAGGTCCCCCTTCAGAAATTTTTAACCCCAAATTTTTCAAGGAGGTCTTTGGAATTGATGTCAACATCTACTATGATGAGGGCATTCCATTTTTTATGCCCAGGCAAACAAGACCGGTAAAACAAGTAGTGTCAACAGCGTAGCGGAATATTCTATTTCTTTTTTCGACTGTAAGTGACTGGAATTTACCGGTCAATACAGCTTCAAAAATAAAAACGGTATTAAAAAGGAGGAATTCACTTGTTTTCAGTGGATTACAATAAAAATCCCTTTATTGTTATTTGGGAGGTAAC
>CAZCQT010000478.1:0-1635 GCA_964500905.1 uncultured Moorellales bacterium | reverse complement strand
TAAAATCATACCTTTACGTGGATTTATACGGTTTGCCATTGACATGGAGCCTCTTTGGGCATGGCTTTATGCCCTGGGGCATGTCCATAAGGGCATACCAATTGCAAGGCTACCATGCCCATATCTCCATGTCAATGGTTCGCATGGCCAAACCTTACTGGGGTCTAAATCCCCGGCTTTTACTCTTATTTTCTTTAAAATATTAAGCGCTGAAGGCTTCTATTTTAGCAATGTCTTTTCCGTCCAAAAATGCCTTATAAAATTTAACGGGTGGCATGAATTTAATGCTTCCATGCCTTCTTCGCTCGTTATAGTACCTCATGTAGTTCATCACTATGGAATAGGCATCCATAAAGCTTTTAAACTCATTTTGGCTATAGCATTCGCCTTCTAAAATTGAATGAAAGGATTCTATATGTGCGTTCATATTTGGGGTTTTTACTGGGATTCTTTCATGGGTTATGCCCAACTTTGTTACTGTTTCTTCAAAGAGGTTGGAGGTAAATTGCGGCCCATTGTCTGTTCTTATTACGGGAAATTTAATTCCTTTACCTATGCCTCTTTTAGCCAAAGAATTCCTTAGTATTCTAACCGCATCCTTTGATTTGCAGGTTAATCCTAAATGGTAGTCAATTATGGAACGATCATATACATCTATTAGTGATAATTGAAAGAAAAACGAATCTGTTCCCATGATATAGCCATATTTGACATCCATTTCCCATAGTTGGTTGGATCCATTTATTTCGGCTTGTTTTGCCAATTTCCTGGGGTGCCTGGGTTTTATTTTTCTTTGGGGCCGAAGGATGTCCAATTCCTTACAGAGTCGGTATACTTTTTTTCGATTTATCTGTAAATTGTAATCTTCCTTGAGACAAATGGTAAGTTTATGATATCCATAGGGGAAACCATCACCGCATACTAGTTCATTTAACCATTCTTTAATTTGTTCATCCGATATTTTTTCATTTTTATTGGTGAGGGAATAACCGGGAACCGGCCTTCCCCCTTTGTTTTTCAAGGTATTAGATGATAAATTGGCTTCCGTTTCTTTATTTTCTCTTGAAATGTTTTCGTAAAATGTGGATGGTGATAACCCGACAAAGCCCAGTATAAGGGATGCCCCATAACCTTTACTGATCCACTTTTTAGCTATTTTGACTCTGTCGGTTATAGAGGGTTTAGTTTATCCCTCAGATCCCTTAAGACAGCAAGTTCAAGTTCTTTTTCACCTAGAAGTTTTTTGAGTGTATTGTTTTCTTTGCTTATATTTTTAAGCCTGTTTTCTATTTCTAGGAAGCGTTTGGCTTCATTTTTGGGTAATGGACTAATGGAACCTCTTTTTTTAAAGTTTCTTATCCAGGTATGAATAGTATTAGGCGAAATATCATGCCTTCGTGCCACTAATGCTATATTTCCAACTTCCTGGCACTCCTTGATTAATTGTTCTTTAAACTCTTCAGCATATTGTTTTTTTGTCATTGGTGTTAACCCCCTTGTTTATTATCTTATCACATACAAGGGTTTTGTCCAATTTGATTAGGGGGCTATATAGAAATTATCTCCATCAATATCGGTGTCGTTAGCCAGCACGTCGATGACGACGCTTTCATCTTCGTTTACTTCCTCCGTATC
>CAZCQT010000477.1:0-1646 GCA_964500905.1 uncultured Moorellales bacterium | reverse complement strand
AGGGCTGTGGCTTCCGTTAGAATTCAATATAATAAAATAAATAATAAAATAAAAAATAAAATAAATAATAAAATAAATAATAAAAAAAATAAAAAAATAAATAATAAAATAATCCCTCACTTAAATAATAAGTGAGGGATTATTTGCACGACGATAGCTAAAAACCGACTTGCATCTTTGCTAATATTAATTTCGTTTGTTAATTCAATTTAAAACTAAACTACTCAATGTTGATCGCAAAATATCATTGTTTCCAAAATGGATCGTTAATGCCCGAGCATCCCGATAGAGTCTTTCCAATGGAAATTCCTTTGAATAACCATACATGCCATGTAATTGAATAGCCGTGTCAATAATTTTCAACGCTTTTTCTGTTGTATTAATCTTGGCTTGGAATATCGTGGGGATTGGTCCTGGTTTGCTATTCTCTTTATCAAAAGCAGCTTTGTATAACAGGCTGCGTGCGGCCTCCAATTCAATTAACATATCGGCAAAACGAAGCTGAACCGCTCCAATCTCCCCCAACTTTTGCCCAAGAATAGTTCGTTCCTGCAGATAAACTCGGGTCTCATCTGCGGCAGCTTGAGCTAATCCAAGGGCAATTGCTCCTGCCCCGAGGGCTGCAACCCCGCCAGCGGCACCCATCACCTGTAAACCACCGCCGATTGGACCGAGTAAAGCATCAGCAGGTACTTTGCAGTTATCAAATATCAACTCGCCGGTTGGAAGGGCGCGCATCCCCAACTTATCCTCCATTTTTCCAAATGTAAAGCCTGGTGTGCCTTTTTCTACTAAAAACATACTTAAACCAGCTTGATTCGCTTCACCTTCAGTTTTCGCCATAACCAGGTAAAGATGAGCAGAGCCTGCGCCGCTGATAAATGTTTTTGTCCCATTAAGAATGTAAGAGTCTCCGTCTTTACGGGCTGTCGTCTGTATTGCAAAAGGGTTACTCCCCCCGCTAGACTCGGTTCCCGCCAAACCGCTGATTAATTCGCCTTTCGCTAAAGACTTCAAATATTTTCCCTTTTGCGCAGGACTACCAAATGCAAGTATGGCTTGCGATGCAGCCAAATGAGTAGTGTAAAGGAAAGATGTGGATGGACTAGCTCTTCCGATCAATTCCATTGCAATTAGCAGGCTATATGTATCTGCCCCTGTCCCTTCAAAAACCGAAGGTAGTGTTAAACCCATCAAGCCTTGTTGTGACAACAAGTCAAAACATGATTTAGGGAAAGCCCCTCCTTCTTCAAACTGTTTAGATAGAGGGGCTATTTTTTCCACTGATAAGTCTTGAACCATCTTTCGAAGTAATTCTTGTTCTTCGGACAATTTAAAACTCATACTTTAATCTCCTTTTTTATAACAGATAGGTATACAGTATAATTATACCAAGTGCCAATTCTTGATCTGTGCGTATTATCACACTTCACACATTGAAACCATGTGCAATGACATAGGACTTGTAGCCGCCGGAAAGGTTCTTTACTTTAAACTTATTCTGGGAAAGGAACCTTGATGCGATATAGCCACGTAAACCTACTGCGCAATAAAGCCAGATGTCTTTATCCTTTGGAAGTTCATCTAGTCTTATACGCAACTCGTTAACTGGAATGTTTATACTTCCTGGAATATTCCCATTTAAA
>CAZCQT010000476.1:0-1656 GCA_964500905.1 uncultured Moorellales bacterium | reverse complement strand
AAAATCCTTCCCCCTTCTTCCACTTTTAATAATAAAACCGCCACGGCATAGATTACCACTCCCAACAAAGCTAGAACCAAGACTGCACCGGCTTCCAGCCAAAAGGAGGCAAAGCCACCCCAAAAAAGGTGCACAAAATTAACTCCGGCCCCCATTAAGGCCGCAGCCAACACCATTTTGCTTAGCGGAGACAATAATTCCTGCGGTTTCCATTGAGGTACCCGCTTTTTTAATAAGTAAAAAAGTAAAATTCCGTTAACGCCTGCCGCTAAGGTGTTAGCCAATGCCAAACCCCTGTGGCCCAGCCAATTCAGAAAAATCAGACTGAAAATTCCATTGGCAATGATGGCAACTAACCCCACCACAGCCGGGGTTTTTAAATCCCCGAAGGAATAATAAGCCCTTGTCAATAAATATAAGGCCCCCAAAAACCAAAGACCAAGGCAAAAGTACAACAGGGCCTGGGATGTCATTAAAGTAGCTTCCGGGGTAAATGCCTTTCTTTCAAATAAAAGCCTGACAACAGGTTCCCTTAAAACCAACAGTCCCACACCGGCAGGCAGCATGGTAAAGCTCATTAAACGAAAGCTTGCTGAAAACTCCTGCCCGAAGCCCTGCCAATCCTTAGCCGCTCCCTTGGCAGCCAAAGCCGGAAAGGCAACTGTAGCTACGGCGGCGGCAAAAATACCCAAGGGCAGATTCATCACCCTGTTAGCGTAATCCAAAGCCGTAATGCTTCCGGGGGGCAGACTGAGTGATGCAAAATAACGATTCATGGCAAGGTTGATCTGATTAACAGCAATAGCAAAGGTAACAGGCAAGACAGCTAAAGCCAGTTTTTTTACCTCGGGATGTTTCCAGTCGAAAGCTTTTTTAAAGCCCAAGGTCAATTTTTTTATTGCAGGTACTTGAATCAACAAAAATCCCATAAAACCAGCCAAGGTACCTATGGCCAAGCCATCTATTTTATATTTTCCTCCCACCAGCAGCACCGCTAAAATAACCGCAATATTAGCAACAGAAGGAGCAAAAGCGGGAACAGCAAATATTTTATGCGCATTAAGTATTCCTGTCAGCATTAAACCCAGTCCCATAAAAATAATGGAGGGAAACATAATCTTGGTTAAACGAATAGCCAAGGTTAATTGCTCTTGTCCAAAGCCGGGGGCCAACAGCTTAACCAGCCAAGGGGAAATAAGCACTCCAATGATGGTTAACACGGTCAGGATAATTCCGGTGCCATTAACCACTGTGGAGGCTACTAAGGCCCCTTCTTTTTCTTCGCCTCTGACTAAATAGCCGGTTAAAACCGGCACAATAACTGTTACAAAGGACATTCCCAAAACAGCTTGCAAAGCATAGGGCAAGGTGTAGGCAACTAGGTAGGCATCTGTCACTCCCCCGGCCCCAAACTCCATTACTATAACCGCATCTCTGATAAAGCCTAACACTTTACTAAGCATATTTAAGATCAGAATCACTATGGTAGCTCGAAGCAAGTAATTTCAACCTTCTTTCATAAAACAAGTGGTCAGGCTTAATGCATTCCTTCAAAGTCAAGATTCTTCGCTAACGCTCAGAATGACATTGAAGTGGGAAATAACGATTCTGTCATCCTGAACGAAGTGAAGGATCTCATCCCTAAAGAATCACCCT
>CAZCQT010000475.1:0-1658 GCA_964500905.1 uncultured Moorellales bacterium | reverse complement strand
ACAGTAATAATAACAATTTTTCGGTTAAAGTGGCTGTGGAAGGCAGGCAATCAACCCCCGAAGCAATAGGCTACAATCCCATTGTTTGGAATGTATCAGCCGATGGGAAGCTTGTTTATATCATGGAAAAAACAGCCTCCGGTTCCCTAAGCTCTGATGGAATTAGTATAGGTATCTATGATGTGGAGGCCAAAACCCATACGGTGCTACCGGAGCTAACCACATTATCTTATAAGAATCATTTGGCCCTTAACCCAGAAAACAACTCAATTGGTTTAATTGTCGGGGCGGGTAGAGAAATGATTGATAATAAAGAAGTGGTGGCCCTTGAAGTAGACCAGAGTGGAAGCTATCAAACCATAAGTTTTCAGGATCAAGAGCTTGTTGCCATGACTCCCAACTTTACCCTAGATGGCAAAAAAATATTTTACTCAGCAACAAAAGCTGCGGAAGATCTTCTTGGTGTTGGCGTCTACGAAATTTGGAATCGACAAGCCCATCATATTTATGAATATGATTTAGAAACAAAGACGATTAAACAACTAACAACCGGAGAAAATTTCGATTTTCTGCCTATAGAGGTTGCAAATAACGAGCTGCTGTTTGTCAGATACAAGGGCGGCGATTTTTACAGTTTAATAAAACTTTCTGACGGACAAGAAAATATAATCGCTGATAATATTATGTTCAGTGGCGGCAGTGATAATGGCGACTTTGGTTTGTACGGACATATAGACACTGAAAGGGGCATGGATGTTTTTACCAAGGGCGGAGACCATTATCTGTAAAACTCCGCTTTTGTTTGTAGTGGTATGGGTGAAAGCACCAGAACTAAAGTAATCAAAGGGTGAAGGAGGAGGGCATACTCAAAAATTATTTTAGGTAATCATTACAAAAGTGAGGGGGTTAATTATGAGACGAAAAGATCGAGAAATGGATAAAGAATTTGGTTTTGAAATTATAGATAAGGCTCAATACGGGATTCTTTCCATGTTAGCTGAGGGAAACAGGCCTTATGGTATACCGCTCTCCCTTGTTAGGGAAGAAAATGTACTTTATTTTCATTCCGCCAAGGAGGGAAGGAAGGTAGAAGCACTGGCAAAAGATAATAGAGTCAGTGTCGCCTTTGTAGGTGAGGTAAAGGTGCCGGAGCTTTACACCAATCAGGAATTAGATGAGGTTGTAAAGAATGAAGCAGGTGCGGCACTCTTAATCAGTAAAGTTTTTACCGTAGAGTTTCAATCTGCCATTGTTACCGGTAGGGTAAAACTAGTGGAAGCGGAAGCCGAAAAGGTCAAGTCAATGAAGCTGATCTGCGAAAAATATACTCCGACAAAAATGGCCTATTTTGATTTGGCAATCAGGGCAGGGTTAAGCAAGACCAATGTATACCGTGTGGAAATTGAGGAAGTAACCGCCAAAAGGAAAAAATATGGCGATGATGGCAAGGAAATAAAAAACTAATTTTATTTAAAACTGGGACATTATCATAAATGAATCATACCTTTTTGTATTTCCAGTCAACGGGTCTTGACCAGGCTAGGGGTCGATGGTATAATCTATTTTGTCAGTCGAAAGACGGACTATTTTGGGGAGGTACCCAAGTTGGCCAAAGGGGGCAGACTGTAAATCTGCTGGCACCGCCTTCACAGGTTCGA
>CAZCQT010000474.1:0-1666 GCA_964500905.1 uncultured Moorellales bacterium | reverse complement strand
AAAGGCCGCAATATCTGCACCAGCTCCCGGAATAGCACCTATGAAAGTACCTATGAATCCAGATTTCACCATAGTAGGCAATATTCTCAACAATTCTCTTAGTGATATAAAACCCTTTTTTATTTTAGAATCTATTTTAATTTCCTCCAGGAAAATTTTCTCCATTTGGACAAAAGCTTCTGCTAATGCAAATAACCCTATTAAAACAGGAATAATAGCAAAGCCGTTTAAAAGCTCTACCTTTCCAAAAGTGAATCTCGGAAAGCTAGTATCAGGATCCATACCCGCAGTAGCTATAAACAAACCAAAAAAGCCTGCCAATAAGCCTTTTAAAGGATTATTACCTGAGATACTAGCAATAATAGTTAATCCAAAAACCGCTAAAGCAAAATACTCAGGTGCACCAAATTTCAAGGCAAGGCTCGCTAATATTGGTGAGACCGTTATTAACATAATGGTACTTATCATGCCACCTGTAAAAGAAGCAATAGCAGAAACACTTAGTGCTTTACCTGCCTCACCTCTTTTTGCCAATTCATGGCCATCCAACACTGTTGCTGCCGCCGCAGGGCTACCTGGCGTTTTCAAAAGAATTGCCGAAATTGAGCCGCCATAAATTGCCCCTATATAAATACCAACCAAAAGCACTAAAGCAGCAGTAGCTTCCATGCCAAAAGTTAACGGCAACATTACGGCAACTCCCATAGTGGCAGTAAGCCCGGGTAGTGAGCCAATAGCTATGCCTCCTACTACCCCCGAAAGCAGAAGAATAAATATACTTGGATGAAATGTTGTTTTTAAACCTTCAAGTAAGAGCTCAATCATCCTCCATGCCCCCTAAATAAAAAGTAGCCTTCAGGGTAAGGGTACCATCAGAAGTTTTGCAAAAACCCAATAAATCAAAAATGAAGTTACCGTTGGTTGTAAAATAAGCACAAGCTTTTTTTTAACTTTAAAAAAGAACAAAAAGCTATAGTTCAACAAAATAGTTGCGATAATAAAACCCAAAGTGCTTAAGAAAACAATATACAAAAATATAATAACCATGCCAATGAGTGCTAGTTTCATTGTATTGTCAAAGATTTTAACAGCAATCTCTTCTTTTTTTGCCAAGCTGTCCATTAGCAAAAACAAGGCTGAAACAATCATTAAAATCGCCACCAACTTAGGAAAAAAACCAGGGCCAGAAAATTTATCCTTAAGCATTGTTTGTTTAAATTGAGTTGATTGCCAATAAATTGCGATTCCCATAACCAAAAAAATTATGGATGCAACCATATTTGTTCTTTTCACGAATGCTGCACCTCCCGTTTTAACTTAAGCCGCCAAAAACCAGGCGGCTCAAGCTAAAGGCTTTGTACGGGTTTATTGTTCTTGATTTTCAATTTCTTCTACAATCTTTTTCATCAATTCTGTATCATCCGCAATAAATTTCTTATATTCTTCAGCATTTAAGTAATAGATACCCAAACCTTGTTTGTTCATAAAATCTACAAACTGTTGATTCTTTGTCGCCTTTTCAAATGCACTGGTAAGTTTATCTTTTACTTCTTGGGGAGTCCCTTTGGGAACCGCAAGGCCTCTCCATGTACCGCTTACTAAGTCATAGCCTTCTTCTTTCATAGTTGGCACATCAGGCAAAGCATCCACCCTAGAATCCGACATA
>CAZCQT010000473.1:0-1667 GCA_964500905.1 uncultured Moorellales bacterium | reverse complement strand
TTATAAGCAAATCAGAATAATTTAATATTGCGGTAATCGGGGTTTTTAAATCGTGTGTGCAATGGGGACGTGCCTTATTTTGCACATTAGATTGACAAATAAAAGAACAAATGGTATAGTCAAGTTGGGTGATGAAAGATGAGTAGACCTCCAAGGATACTAAGCTCAACAGGGCTATACCATATTGTTTTCAGAGGAATTAATAGACAGAATATATTTGAAGAAAAAAATGACTTTGTTAAATTTAAGGAAATGCTAATAAAAGTGAAAGCCGAAAAGAACTTCGAATTATATGCATATTGTTTGATGAATATCATGTACATATGTTTATAAAAGAGAATGAAATGGGAGATATCACAAAAATAATGCTAAAATTATTGACTAATTACGTAGGGTGGTATAATAGGGAATATCAGAGAAGTGGAAGCCTAGTGGGGAATAGATATAAAAGTGAACCGGTTGAAGAAGAAAGATATCTTTTTGCATTAACCAGATATATACATCAAAACCCGGTCAAAGCTGGATTGGTTGAAAAGGTTGAAGAGTATTGCTGGAGTAGCTATGGTGAATATATAGGAAAAACAAAAGAGTTAACCGACACATATTTTATGTTGGGTGTGTTGTCACCAAAAAACAAAAAGGCTATAGAAATATTTAAAGAATTACATAATGAACCGGAAACGGAAAACTTCAAACCAACTGATAGAAAAACGCTGACAGATGAGCAAGTAAAGAGAAAAATAACAACAATTTTAAAGGGAGAAGAACCACATAGTATTGGATTGAAACCAAAAACTGAACGAGATGGGATATTTAAATGTTTACGAGAAAAACATAGATCAACTATCGGACAGTTAGAAAGAGTGACAGGAATATCCAGAGGGATAATTGCAAGATGTATTAAATAAATGTGCAAAATCAGGCACGTCCCCATTGCACACCATTGCACATATATGACGGGATTGGGTTTTAAAGGCGGAATGATACCCAATAACGCAATATCTAAATTCAACAGTTCTTTTATGAATAGTTCTTTTACATACAGTGGAGCATATGCGGGTGCTTTGAATTATGCAACATTGTATGTTCAAGGAAGTTCTTTAGCACAGGTTTGGTCAAAGGCGAACGATTCTAATGCTGTTGTGGGGTGGTGATATTATGTATTGGATATTAAATGTTATACCGTTGGCAATGCAAATTTTAATAATGCTATTTAGCAGAATACTCAATAAAGCGAGTGAGTTTAATATAATTGCTTTTATTGGTTACTTTGCATGGACATTGACGATTGTGCCAATATATTTGTTGATAGTAAATCTTCACTTTATAAAAAACGGCAAGGTTTCCTATGTTGTGGCTTTCCTTTGTATGGCACTAATAGTCGCTCTTAGAATTTTTATGGGTTTAATGAACCATAAAATGCAACATGGTGAAATGATAGGCGATGTTCCGGTGCAAATATACCAAATTGAATTGATTGTTACACTTGTTATTATTGCAGTCAGCCTTGTAATCCATTATTTTGTAAAAGGAAAATTAAACTAAAACACAAAACAACAAGTTGGTATTAGTGTCATTAGCGTCATTAGTGTCATTAGCTATGTCTGTCAAGGGGACGGGGGTTTGACATCCCGAGTGCAATGGGGACGTGCCTCAACCTATGTCAA
>CAZCQT010000472.1:0-1668 GCA_964500905.1 uncultured Moorellales bacterium | reverse complement strand
TGTTCAAATAATCTCCAGAAAAACTCGGCAGGTAAAACCATTCGCACCACTACCTTCCGGTAAATTATTGAAACCACCTTCAGTATATCATATCCTTTGTCATTTAACAAGAAGGGCAGTTTTTGAGTTTCCGCAAAAAATACGGCAATAATGCAGAAAAGATAAACTAAGGGAAAATATGCTTAAAAAAGCAAGTAAAAGTGCTATTAAACATGTAAAAGCAAAGAAAAGCCCCTCAAAGTTTAGTATAATTAAGTTACCAATCAAAACTGTACTAAACAAAATAAAAGGGGGACTTTTCATGTTCAATTCTACCACAGATGTGTACGCTGCGAAACGAAAAACAGTTAACTTTTCAAAAGGTTTGGTTCCAAAAGAAAATAGGGTTGAATCCAAGTTTGTGGCGCAAACCATTTATGGCATTTTAAAATCAGGCAGCGTTGTTCTCAAGCATATAGGTACAGCTTTAAATGAACCTATCCATATTAAAAACACCATTGATCGACTTAGTCAAAATTTGCAACGTCAGCTTTCCCCAGATATTGAAAAGAACTATAGAGAAAAGATGGTAAATGCTTTAGGTAAGCATCCTGTAATCTTAGTGGATGATACCGATGTCATTAAACCCCATGGTGAAAAATTTGAATCTTTAGGCAAAGTACGAGACGGTTCCAGTAAAAAGGGCACCATTGAGAAAGGTTATTTAGTAACGGAAATAGTCGGGTTAACAGCTAATAAAAAGCAGCCTGTGAGCTTATTTTCTCACCTTCATTCTTCGAAGGAAAAAGGCTATAAATCAACCAATATGGTTTTATTCCAAGGTTTGAATCACGTCATGGATAGTTTGTCGGAGAAGGCAACATTTGTCTTTGACCGAGGTTATGACATGAATGCCTTATTTAACTTCATGACTGAAAGAGAACAGAATTTCATTATCCGTTTAACGGAGAAACGGAAATTGTTTTGGAAGGGGAAATGGTTCAAAGCCTCTACATTAAGGGATTCTAGAAAAGGAAAAATCAAAACAACTTTAACATTTAGAGAAGATGGGAAAGAAAAAAAAGAGACCGTTTACATCAGTCATCTGAATATAAAAGTAACCGCAAGTAAAAATCCTGTTAACCTCGTGATAGTTTATGGACTTGGGAAGACGCCTATGATGTTGGGGACAAATAAGCTAATCCAGGGCAAAGAAGATGCGGTCCGTATTGTTAGAACCTATATGTCCAGATGGCGTGTTGAGGAATATTTTCGTTTTAAGAAACAGCATTTTGGCTTTGAAAATTTTAGAGTAAGAAGCTTGGTCGCCATCAATAACCTCAATCAGATCCTAACGTATGCTATTGGTCTGTTAGGTCTCCTGGCTGATAAATTAAAGACTAGCAAGCTATCACGCCAACTCATTCAGAATGCTAAAGCCTTGCGCAAAGATGTCCATTTTTATTATTACCAGCTTGCTGAAGGAATTCTATTAACCTTAGCATATGCAAGAAAAGGAATACAGGACTGGTTTCAAATACGGCACAGTTGTCCTCGACAGTTAAAATTAAGATTTGTTGCTTAACAAGAATTACTGGAACCATGAAAATTCTAAATTTTTAATAAGAGCCAGAACAGGCTCTTATTAAAGCACCCTAAAATATATGATTTTCTAGTTTATAAGTGAGA
>CAZCQT010000471.1:0-1673 GCA_964500905.1 uncultured Moorellales bacterium | reverse complement strand
ATCTCATATAGAATATGCAAAAGCTCTGGAGCAAATGCTTCTTGACAAGGACTTAGCCCAAGACTATCGAAAGAAAGCCTTTGAAATGGCAAAAAAATTTGATGAAGAAAATATACTGAATGAATATATAAGTTTAATAGAAAGTTTAATTTAGAGGAGAAATACATTCATGGAATATCAGAAATTATCATTTGAAAAAGAGGCTAAATTTTTAGTCACCGGAGGAGCAGGCTTTATCGGCTCGAACCTTTGTGAGACCTTGCTCTCCATGGGCTATTTTGTACGGTGTTTGGATGATTTTTCCACCGGCAAACGGGAAAATATTCAACCGATGTTGGGAAACCCTAATTTTGAATTAATCGAAGGGGATATTCGGGATTTAGAGACCTGTTTATCTGCTTGCGAAGGCATGGACTATGTTTCTCACCAAGCAGCTTGGGGCAGCGTGCCAAGAAGCATTAAAATGCCCTTGCTCTATGAAGAAATTAACATTAAAGGCACCCTGAATATGATGGAAGCGGCACGGCAGAAAAAAGTGAAACGCTTTGTTTATGCCTCCTCCTCGTCAGTTTATGGGGATGAGCCGAAGCTACCTAAAACCGAGGAGCGAGTTGGCAGGGTGCTTTCCCCCTATGCTTTAACAAAAAAGGGTCTCAAAGAGTATGGAAGGCTGTATACTACGCTAAAAGGTTTGGAAACCATAGGGTTTCGATATTTTAATGTGTTTGGTAGAAGGCAAGACCCCAATGGTGCCTATGCGGCAGTGATTCCCAAATTTATTCAAGCGCTTTTAAAGAACGAAGCCCCCACCATTCATGGCGATGGCAAGCAATCTCGAGATTTTACCTATATCGACAATGTGATTGAAGCCAATTTAAAAGGATTCTTGGCCCCCAAAGAAGCAGCGGGGGAAGTGTTTAATATTGCCTATGGCGGGCAGGAAACTCTATTAAACATCTATCAAAAACTTTGTGACTTATTACAAAAGAACATTCAGCCAAACTTCGGACCCGATCGACCAGGGGATATTAAGCACTCCAATGCGGATATTGCCAAGGCAAAAAGGCTGTTAGGATATTCTCCGGAATTTGATTTTAATCGGGGGATTGAATTGGCAGTGGAGTGGTATATCCATCATTTATAATTAAGGGGTTATAAAATGACATCTTTGTTTAAAAAAATGAGTATTCTATTTTTTTCGTTATATATCATATCACTGTATGTCTTTTCATATACAGTTTCTTTAAATGTTATTTCACATATATTATTTATAATATTCGGCAGTTGTGTAGTAGCTTATATCATTTTAAAAGGAGACTTTACCATATCTGCTGCCTATGTATTTTACTTTGCTTTTATGTTTCTTGCTTTATTATCCTATTACTGGTCTGTGAACCCTAATATCACCTTAACCAGAAATCGATCCCTTTATTTGTTAATTGCTTTTTCTTTATGTATCAATCTTTTTGTAGATGATGTGGATACTATAAAAAAATGCTTAAGGGCTGTTTTTGTAGGTGGTTTAGTAATGTGTATTTATGCCTTATTCTTTTATGGATCTTCCTATGTTTTAAATGCTTTAGCGACAGGAGAACGGTTAGGGGGAGAAATCAATCAGGAAAATTCCTTTGGTGTTTATTGCAGTATTACCTTTATTATTGGACTTTATTATG
>CAZCQT010000470.1:930-1694 GCA_964500905.1 uncultured Moorellales bacterium | reverse complement strand
AGAAAAATGATGGGGATTGGAATGTATGCCCTACACCAGATGCTCCTAATTTTGAAGATGAAATTCATGGCTATTTCTATATGAATATGCCAAGTGTACAAATGGACGAAAAGGGTAATTCCGAGAATTTCTTTGTTATATGGCAGTTAGACCCGACTAAAGGCCCTGCTGATTCATTTGATTTGAAAAATAATACTTATTATTTTAGAATGAGATATGCCCTCGAATCTGATTCTAACGAATTTACCACTTTATATTCACCATATTCTGATGTATTTGCCATTGGTAAAAATGCAAATGCCACGGAGATAGAAAAACTTGATCCTCCTAAGGATTTAAAGGTTGTGGTAAAAAAAGACAGCAGTAATAAACCATACTTCCATCTTGAATGGACTATACCGCAATCCATTACGGAATCCAGCAAACATATACCAGTATTTCATAGGATTGATTTTAAGGTAGGAGATGGAAAATGGGCATCTGAAAAGGAATTCGACTCTATGGCAATAGCCGGCAGCAAACTTTTAACCTCCTCTGACACCTTGGACCCGGTGGAAGAAGAATATGTTGATAAGGTTGTAATAGAAGAAAATACATATTATTTTAGAGTTGTATTTGAAGGTGAACCTAACACCGGCAGTTCCATATATTCTGATTTTTCTAATATAGTTTCAACTAAGGTAGAATCATACAGCAATGCTTCTGATTGGGCTAAGCCTGAGCTTGACAAGGCTGAAGGCTACGGATTAATTCCGGCTTCCCTC
>CAZCQT010000470.1:0-920 GCA_964500905.1 uncultured Moorellales bacterium | reverse complement strand
AACTAAGCATAATACCAGAGAAGAATGTGCTGAAGTCGCAATAAAGCTATATGAAAAAACCACAGGATTTACTCCGGAGCTTAAAGTATCTAACCCATTTACAGATACAGAAAATCCTGAAATTTTAAAAGCCTATCAAATAGGTATAACAGCCGGAACTTCTGCTACCACCTTCGAGCCCAATAAACTTATTAATCGTGAGCAAGTAGCAACCATGCTAAGCCGTGCCATAAGAATAATGGTTCCGACTGCAGATTTTTCTACAGATGGTGCTCCTGTCTTTAATGATGAAAATAACATTTCAATTTGGGCTTTGGAACATGTTAAATATATGAGTAAAATCGGAATTATCAAAGGAGCTGACGGCAACTTCATGCCTAAGGCAGTAACTTCTGCACAAATCGCATCAGGATATGCAAACACTACAAGAGAACAAGCCATAGCAATGGGCGTAAGAGCTTTCGAAAAGTATAAGACAGGTGAATAAATAAAGGCTGGCACTGCCAGCCATTCCCCCATAATTTTTTTAATATTTTTTATAATTACTCTTCTATACTACTAAAATAAAAATAAGCTGTCTCTTTTGAAACAGCTGTTTTAAATATTAGTTATATTAAATTTTCTTTTACCAATACTTCTGCTATTTGGACTGCATTTGTTGCTGCACCTTTTCTTATCTGGTCTCCGCAGCACCATAGGACAAGTGAATTTTCGCCGCTTATATCCTTTCTTATTCTTCCTACGTATATTAAATCCTGGTCTGAGGAGTCAAGTGGCATTGGATATTTTTTATTCTCCAAATCATCAATCAGCTTAACTCCGTCCGCTCTTGATAAAAGCTCTCTTGCTTTTTCAGGAGTTATTTCCTTTTCTGTTTCTATTGTAATTGATTCTGAATGACTTCTGTAAACAGGAACTCT
>CAZCQT010000469.1:0-1696 GCA_964500905.1 uncultured Moorellales bacterium | reverse complement strand
GCTTGATTTACGGAGTAACAAAATTATTGGCACAGAAGCTTTAATACGTTGGCATCACCCGGAAAAAGGCTTCATACCGCCAATGGATTTTATTCCCTTTGCGGAAAGGACCGGACACATTAACAGAATAAATAAGTGGGTTTTTGAAACGGCTTGTCTGCAAAAACATATCTGGAATAAAGAAGGTTTAAGATCCCTAAAAACTGCTGTCAATTTATCAGGCCAAATGCTGGCATTTAAGGATCTGGTTACAGAAATTCATCGGGCCATGAATGAAAAGGGTATCGGTAAAAATGAGCTTGAGTTGGAACTGACCGAAACAGCCCTATTAGCAGACTTTAATAAATCGGTTCAAGTATTGAATGAATTAAAGGATTTGGGTATAAGCATTGCCCTGGATGACTTCGGCACAGGTTATTCATCTCTAACGTATTTAAAAGAGCTGCCAATTGATATTATTAAGATAGATAGAAAATTTATCAGCGGAATCGGTGAATCAACTAAAGAGACTGATATTTTAAAATATATTATCGACTTAGCCCATTCCCTAGATTTAAAAGTTGTGGCGGAAGGTGTGGAGACCGGGGAACAAGCTGCCTTTTTAAGGGAAAATAACTGTGATATGGTTCAGGGGTTTTATTTTTTTAAACCGGCAACAGCCGAGGAAGTGGAAAAATATTTTTCAAGGGAGTAGAAAGTTTTTCAAGGTTGAATTGCAGTAAGTGTAAAAAGGCGGAGGATATTTTTTCCCCAAAAACGCATAATAGCACTGGGCGGAAAAGGGATAGTTCATGTTTTACGGCTACTTACCCGGCTTCGCAACCATCACTGACAAACCATTTATTTTAAAAAGGAGTGACTGCATTGTCTAAGGATTTGACTTTTTATTGTGTCAGTAATTGAAGTACCTGTAAAAAGGCGAAAGCGTGGCTTTCGGAAAATGATGTTGATTTTGAGAACAGAGATTTGGTAAAGGAACCGCTGTCCAAGGAGGAAATTGAGGGGTTGGCTCTGTTAACCGGTCTAGGTTCCAAGGAATTGATCAATAAAAGAAGTCAAGTATTTAGGAAGATGGATATTAATCTAGATGATAAAACAGAGGAGGAAGCAACCCAACTTATGCAGGATAACCCCAGGATAATTGCACGCCCTCTTTTGACTAATGGGCAACAGGCCTTGCTTTGGTTTAGTGAAGAAGGCTATCAAGAGGCGATGGATAAGGGTTGGTTTTCTCAGGTATTACCTGTATTACGATAACAGCAGCAGTACCAAAAAAGAGTCGTTTGGTTACATTCAGAATTAACCATTATATGTGCCTGTATTACAATGTATGTTGTAATATCAGAATTCCACCCTGCCCGTGGAACACACAAAGTATATTTTCTTCTATATACATAGCAATAGCAAAAAAAGATTTTTCAATTTGATTGGCCTGTTCGGCCAATCTTTTTTTGCTACCCTCATATTTCCAAACGAATCTCCAATAAAATAATGGTTGACATCTGTAACCTCATCGCCATATAATAGGGTTACAATAGTAACCTTAGAGGTGAATAAAATGCCGGAAGCAAAGGAAATAAACATTACAAATAGTGAATGGATAATTATGAAGTACTTATGGGAAAAAGCCCCCAAGACCGTTGATGAAAAAACTGGCTACCTGTGTTTTCGTTATGACATAGAAAATTTGGGTCGG
>CAZCQT010000468.1:0-1707 GCA_964500905.1 uncultured Moorellales bacterium | reverse complement strand
ACCTTAAGCATTGTTTGTCCCCCTGATATTCTTTCTTTCTAAAAGATGGATAACGGCCAACAAAGTAAAAGAGATAAAGACCATTAAGGCAGATAAAGCCATGGATAAAGGAAAATTATTTTCCATAGCCACATAGATTGCCAAGGGGAGGGTTTGTGTTTTGCCCGGGAAATTACCTGCAAAAATAATGGTAGCACCAAATTCCCCCAAGGCTCTGGCCCAAGCCATTACTAAACCACTTATTAATGAAGGGAGAGCCAGTGGAAAGGTCACTTGCCAGAAGACTTGCCAGGGATTTTTACCCAAGGTTAAGGCCGTTTCTTCTAGCTCCGGATTAACCCCCTTAAAACCTGTAATGGCATTTTTAATAAATAAAGGTCCGGCGACAAAGCATTGTGCTAGCACTACTGCAAACCAGGTAAAGGTAATGGTTATCCCTTTTTGTGCTAGAAAGGAACCAACTAAGCCATTTCTGCCAAAGGCTAAAAGCAGTAGTACCCCCGCAACAGCAGGAGGCAAAACCATGGGCAAATCCAATAAAATGCCCCCTATGCGGGATATTTTACTTTCACTTTTGGACATTAAATAAGCGGTAGGCAACCCAATAGCCACCAAAATCAACAGGCTGACTCCGGTGGTACTAAAGCTAGTGGTAATAGCCCTGATTGCCAAGGTGCTATCCTTAAGGATTCCCCCTGGGAGCCCAACTAATTGCACAAAAAGGGCCACAAAGGGGACAATTATAAACAAAAACCAAATGGCAAAAAAGATTCCCGCCGGGGAAAAAATGCTTTTGTTCTTTTTACGGTTTTTCAAAACCATATGCACTCAACACCCTTTGGCCTTCCTCACTTAAGACAAATTCAATCCATTTTTCTGCAATAGCTTTCTGCTTTGTAGAGCTTACAATGCCAATGGGATACAAAGCTGTGGGATAGGAATCCTCCGGCATTGCTGTTACAACTTTTACTATACCGCTTTTTGCGGCATCCGTGGCATAAACAAAACCTGCATCTACCTCATTTTGTTCTACATAAAAAAGTACCTGTCTGACATCTTTAGCTAAAATTAATTTGTCCTCCAGTCTACTCCAATACCCTAAATTAGTTAGGCTTTGTTTGGCATATTGACCTACCGGAGCACTGCTGGGCTCAGCAATTGCAATTCGACGCAAATTGAGCAATTCCTCTAAAGATTTAACCTCACTGCTCTCCGGCACAATTAAAACCAACTGATTTTTCAACATTAGTTGAACAGTATTGCCATCAATATGACCGGTTTCCCTTAAATCATCCATTTGTTTTTCCGCCGCCGAAGCAAAAACATCAATGGGAGCCCCTTGTTCTATGCTGGTTTTTAAATTTCCGGAGCTGGCAAAGCTGAACTCCACCTTCCAGTTAGGATTGTTAGATTCAAAAAGTTGGCCTAATTCAGTAAATGCTTCGTTTAAGCTGGCAGCCGCCCCCACCACTAAGGTTTGTGTTTTAGCAGCTGATTCGTTGGTGTTTTGCGGTGATTTTTGTCCGGAATTTTGATTGCAACCTGCAAGCAACACTAAGCCCAAAATTAAACTTACCGCCAGCAACAAGTTTCTAAACCTCTTCATCACTTTCGCCCCTTTAATTTTTTTTAGTGCAAACAAAAAAGCCATCCTCCTATTGCACATAGAAAAATGGCTATCAAAAGCTAATCTATAGCTGTCTCCTT
>CAZCQT010000467.1:0-1711 GCA_964500905.1 uncultured Moorellales bacterium | reverse complement strand
TTTTTTGCCTATTTCCTTATTATAAAAGCCTACTTCTTTGGGAATAGGGGCCTCCTCATGGAAAATTAAACGCCCGATAGTAGTTTCTACTAATTCCCCGTTGATTCTAACCTTTATTTTGGCCTGCAATTCAATATCTTTTGCTTCATAGGCCAAATAAGCCTCATAATAATCTCTAAATAATCTGCCCTCGCCCTTGGCCCCTTCTTTAACGGCGGTTAGATAGTAACAACCTAAAACCATATCCTGGGTAGGCGTCACCACCGGTCTGCCATCCTTAGGGTTAAGGATATTGTGAGTAGAAAGCATCAGCAAACGTGCCTCGGCCTGAGCTTCCGCCGATAAAGGCACATGCACAGCCATTTGGTCACCGTCAAAATCCGCATTATAAGCAGTGCAAACCAAGGGATGAATTTGTAAGGCTCTACCCTCCACCAGTACGGGTTCAAAGGCTTGAATACCCAGTCTGTGCAAAGTAGGTGCCCGATTCAATAACACAGGATGCTCCCTGATAACTTCCTCCAAGACATCCCAAACTTCTTCTCTAACTCTTTCAACCATTCGCTTGGCACTTTTTATATTATGAGCGAAACCTTTATCAACTAATCTCTTCATTACAAAGGGTTTAAACAGCTCTAAAGCCATTTCCTTCGGCAAACCGCATTGATCCATTCCCAACTCAGGGCCAACCACAATAACGGAACGCCCGGAGTAATCCACTCTTTTACCTAATAAATTTTGTCTGAATCTGCCCTGCTTGCCTTTTAGCATATCGCTTAAGGATTTCAGGGGTCTGTTGCCGGGGCCCGTTACCGGTCTCCCTCTACGTCCGTTATCAACTAAAGCATCAACCGCCTCTTGCAGCATCCTCTTCTCGTTTCTGACAATGATATCCGGAGCTTCCAAATCCAATAATCTTTTTAAGCGATTATTGCGATTGATCACACGCCTGTACAGATCGTTCAGATCGGAGGTGGCAAAACGCCCCCCGTCCAATTGCACCATAGGACGCAGCTCGGGAGGTATGACGGGAATCACATCAAGAATCATCCAGCCGGGCTCATTGCCGGAGGCCTTAAAGGCTTCCACTACCTCCAAGCGGCGAATTGCTCTGATTTTTCTTTGTCCGCTGGTTTCTTTTAATTCCTTGCGCAGTTCCTCGCTTAGTTGATCTAAATCCAATTCATCCAACAGCATACGAATAGCTTCGGCACCCATACCTGCAGTAAACCGACTGCCGTATCTTTCTCTATGCTCGCGATACTCAGTTTCTGTTAAAAGCTGTTTTTTCATCAAAGGTGTCTGTCCCGGTTCGATTACTATATAGGAAACGAAATAAAGCACCTTTTCCAAAGAACGGGGCGACATATCTAAGATCAGACCCATGCGGCTGGGTATCCCTTTAAAATACCAAATATGTGATACGGGAGCAGCCAATTCAATATGGCCCAAACGCTCTCTCCGCACCTTTGAGCGGGTAACCTCTACACCACAACGATCGCAGATAATTCCTTTATATTTTACTCTTTTGTATTTGCCGCAATGGCATTCCCAGTCTCGGGTGGGGCCAAAAACCCTTTCACAAAACAACCCGTCCCGTTCAGGCTTTAAGGTCCGGTAATTAATGGTTTCCGGTTTTTTAATCTCACCACTAGACCACATTCTGATTTGCTCAGGGGAGGCTAAGCCTATACGCATCCGATCAAAATTA
>CAZCQT010000466.1:0-1714 GCA_964500905.1 uncultured Moorellales bacterium | reverse complement strand
TCACCAACAATTGCTACAACCTTACTAGTGCCAATATCCAAACTTACGATAATATTCTTTTTGGGCATAAGCGCACCCCCAGCCTAGCTGCTATCATATACCGTACAGGTTGCCCAGAGTAAATACACATAGGGACATACTATGGAAGTTCAACATTTTATCTGCATTTCCTTTTTTGGGGAATAAGATTTTTAGCTATTTTTTCAACAAATACCTACGTATTATCGCTAAATTTTGGAATAGCCTTACGCCAAAGGCAAAAACCGCTGCCATGTACAATTCTACGCCCAATTGGTCGCCAATATAAGCCAATAATCCAGCAAGCAATGTATTACTAAAAAAGCCTGACAAAAATATTCCGCTGTCAAATTTGTTCTCCATGCCGGAGCGCAATCCGCCAAATACTGAGTCAAGTGCGGCCAACGCCGCAACTGAAACATATTTTGTATAAGCCAAGGGAATCTGATAAGGAAAAAGCAAACCAAACAGTATTCCGGCTAGTAAGCCGATTAAAGGAAGCCACATAGCTTTCACCTCTGCCTTTTAATCACGATATTTGATTACAGGTGTTGCCACCGTAGTTAAATCAACATATTCAATAAACCTATCCTCAAGTTGGCCGGTTTTTATCAATTCATCCAGAATTATAAATTTCGGTGCCAGGTCTTCCTGATTTCCAAGCCTGACTTGGACGCCCTGCGAAGTGTAAACGAAATATTGATCCGCTTTGAGCTCAATTTCCATCACCATGATTCTATACTGTGCTGGAATTTGATCTATAAACGCCAGCGCTTTTTCCAAGCTGCCGTTAGCTAAAATCTGCCCCGGGGTTACGTTTCCATCAACCTTCACCCCTGTCAGAACTGGCAGGGAAATATTAGATATCGTTGAAAGCCTGCGCAAAAAAACCCCATTATCATCTAATTCTAAAAAACCCGTTTCACTGGGTACCAGTATAGCAGGCTGCCTTTCCACAATATTAATAAACAAGGTATCAGGCAGCTGACGCTTAATAAAAACATCTTTAATCATGGGATGCAGCATTAAATTTTGCTTGATCTGCATATCGTCAACCTTAAAAATATTAATCCCGGCGGGTATATCTGCCAGCTGCCTTATTTCCCCGGCAGATAAAAAATGGTTATCTGAAATTTCTATACTGGAAACATTAAAAAAACTAGATTGAATAAAAAAATAACCAGCAATAATAAGTACTAGACATAATAGTAAAACTTGTAGTAAAAATCTACGAGGCTTACTAATTGTCCCGGTGCGCCGCACTACAGGCACCTGTTTTCACCCCCGTAAATACTTGATCTGATACATTCATCCATAAAAATTATATCAGATAAGTTAGGCTAGTCCAAGATATATGGGATAATATAAAAAAGCAGCTGTTCAGCTGCCAGTGCGTGAGTTATTTACCCTGATTATCCGGGCCCCAAGCGGAGAATATTTGCATTCGAGCCTCTCGTATCCCCGGTCAATATATTCTACCTTTTCAATAACTGTCGCATCTTCAGCAACAAGCCCTGCTAAAACTAGTGCTGCTCCTGCCCGGAGATCCGTTGCTTCCACAAAAGCCCCGCTGAGGCAAGGAGCCCCTTTTATAATCGCCACCCGTCCCTCCAGTTTGATGTTTGCCCCCATTCGCCGCAGTTCATCAATATGCTTAAAGCGATTTTCGAAAATACTCTCTGATACTATGCTGGTA
>CAZCQT010000465.1:0-1717 GCA_964500905.1 uncultured Moorellales bacterium | reverse complement strand
CCGAGAAATTAGCACTAATAACTTTTCCCAGAACGTAATATGCCACCAAAACAAAGACCGATAACATTAATAAAAATAGACCTTTTAAGGTAGTGCTTCCGGAAATATTTCCGGTAAAATAGATTATGTAAAGAATTCCTGCTATTGAAAGAACAATCCCTATTTTTTGCCATAACGTGGTTTTTTCTTTTAGAAAAAAACTGGCTGCAATGAGGGTAATTATGGGCGTTGTGGCAAAAATAATCCCTGCTTCGGATGCCGTACTGTGCTGTAATCCAAAAGTTTGCAAAGCAAAAAACATCAACGGGTAGAACAGAGAGAGCAACAATAACCACTTGGCTTTCTTGAAACTAAAAGGGGGCAATTTTATGAACCCGAATATCCACAAAAGTAGGATTGAAAATGCGGCTGCCGTAAACCGATGTGCTAGCAAATCCATGGCACCAGAATACCGTAACCCTATTTTTACAAAAATAAACGAGAGCCCAACAATAATGGTTACCAGTATAAGTCCAATGTATGCCTGACCTTGCTTTTTATGCATTATTATCTCTTTTTAAATTTATATATTAAATGCGTTCCCGCATTCTTCTATTCGATTCAAAGATAGGCTTGATTTTTCAATCTGCCTAACTCAACAGCTTGGGAAATCGATGCGGTTAATTAAACACCCACTGCCCGACCCTATTAGATGACAAAATTGTACTCAAATAATTTATGTTGCGTCTTGTAGTAATAAATAACATTACAAGAACGCTCTATTTTTTGAACATAAAATAAACAGCCAAAACTATAAAAACAAATGAAATAATGTGGTTGATTTTAAAGGTTTCGGTTTTGAATACGATGAGTGTAAAAATAGCAAACACAATTAACGTAATCACTTCTTGAATTACCTTTAATTGAATGAGCGTGAAAGGGCCACCATTTCCACTGAACCCAATTTTATTTGCCGGTACTTGAAACATATATTCAAAAAGTGCTATTCCCCAGCTAATTAATATGACTGAAACTATACCCAATTTACTAAACCATTTCAATTCAGAAAATTTCAAATGGCCATACCAAGCAATAATCATAAATGAATTGCTCAAAATTAGAAGCCCAATGGTTAAAATTGCTTTCATTTGTGTGTTACCTCATGCATAATTAACTGACTGACAACATATTAAACCCATCTTAGGTTGATGTGGAATTTGAATTTGTAATTCGAAAACTACTCTTCCATATTTATCAAATTGTACCTAACATCGTTAAATTCCAATTCACCGTAAATAAAATTCCCTTCAGGTTTTTGATAAATCAATTTAATAGTGCTAGGTAACCAGTATCCTTTGATTGTTCGATAGTTTCCAACTGGGGTAGCCCATGGATAACTGGTGTATTTTTCACCGTCTGTGTCATACCGATCATTACTAATGGAATTAACTAGTTCTCCACGCGCATTAAAATAAAGGGTTGCTCGTATGCTGATGCCTCCATTTTTAAAAATGGCGTTTACAGTTGTATCATTTACAGTCTCCCAAGTTATTCGGTTATCAATTAACGTGGCTGGAGCCATAAAACACATTTCACTGAATAGCGTAACCGTTTCAGCCTGATCAAGCTTATCTCCTTTAGCATCAACTACTTTAAACCAATTTAAAAGTCGAACCTCAAAAGTTGCCTTTTCATTTTGGTACATATGTTGTCCGGTGGCAGGCAGTCCCATTTTACT
>CAZCQT010000464.1:0-1725 GCA_964500905.1 uncultured Moorellales bacterium | reverse complement strand
CTGGCCAAGGAAGCAAAAACACCAAATCCACATAAAAAGGTGAAAATAACAAAGGCGATTCTGCTCAACTTTACTATTGATTCAATTGGAGCCTGACTAAGTTCAATATTGCCTATATATAACGAAATTAACAGTGTAACTACAGCCATACTAATTGCTTGTCCCACCAGACGGGAGGTGCCTAAGGTAGAGGAAGCCAAGCCATAGATCTCTTTATTTACCGAACCCATAACTGCGTTTGTGTTGGGTGAGGAAAATAAAGCAAAACCAATACCGATAATGATCAAATTGGCCATTACTAGGATAATTGGTGTGTTCGCCCCCATAAACCAAAAGAAAAATAAAGCAACCGTAGAAATTGCCATTCCCATAGAGGCAACCAGCCTCGGTTCCATGCGATCGGATAAAGAACCTGCCAGAGGGGATAATAGGGCCATCACCACGGGCTGAACCAATAAAATAAAGCCCGCTGCTTGGGAATCGTAACCTCTGACCGATTGCAAATATAAAGATAATAGAAAAGTTACAGCAAAGGTCGCCGCATAATTAATAAAAGCCGCCACATTTGAGAAAGAAAAGGTAATATTGCTGGTAAAAAGCTTTAAATCCAAAACCGGGTATTTAATCTTAGTTTCATAGATGCCAAAGATAACCAACATAATTATGCCGGCAAGAAAGTACAAGATGGCATAATCATTACTGGAATAAGAGGACAGACCATACATAAAACCTACCAAGCCTAATGAATATAAAACCGCTCCAAGTAAATCGTATTTGCCCCCGGTAAAACCAACCCAATCACATTTTAGCTTCCAAAGGGTAATTATAAAGGCAATAATAGCTATGGAACCGCTAAAATGAAAAATGGCTTGCCAGCCAAAATTGTGATTAAGAAACCCTCCCAGGACCGGCCCCAAGGATAAACCAATATAGACAGCAGCCACATTAACACCTAGTACCTTACCCCGCTCCTGAGGAGGAAAGGCTGAGGTCAGAATCGCTGTTCCCGTTCCAAAAATCATGGAGCTGCCCACACCCTGCAAAACCCGGAAAAAAATTAAATTACTGATGGAATTTGCCATCCCACACAAATATGAAAAAGCGGCAAAAAGAGCCACCCCTGTAACAAAGACTCTTTTTCTGCCTACCATATCAGCCAATTTGCCCATTGGCACTAAAAAGGCTGCAGAGGCCAATAAATAACTGGTTACAACCCAGCTTAACATAACAGCATCTGTATGAAAATTTGCACCAATGGAGGGAATTGCTAGATTAATTGAGCTCCCCATAAAAGGCGTTAAAAAAGCTGCCATTGCTACCGAAATTAAGACATACCTGTTCGAATCATTTACCACGAATATTCCCCCCAAGAATTTGCATCCCCAACTATTTCTCCGCCATTTTGCCTAAAAGCAATCCAGCTAAAGGACATTGCTTTAATCTTACTTGATTGCTTTGGGGTTTGCAAATTCGATAAAAAAACAACTTCAATTATTATATCATTTCACGAATATCCATACTACATCTCTGAAAAATTTTATTCTCCAGGGGGGGGTAAAGCCTTCCTCCCCCGATTAGCTGTTATTATCCCGTGCCCCGTAAAATTATTTCCGGCATGGGGTTGTAGCGGCTTTTACCCATGGGCTTCTCTATGATGCTTCCATCATAATGTTCAATTACTAATTTAGATTCCACCACACAACCGTTAATCCCCCGGTTAAAAAG
>CAZCQT010000463.1:0-1731 GCA_964500905.1 uncultured Moorellales bacterium | reverse complement strand
TTTCTAAGCACTCTTTTAATGACGTTGATGGTTGTACCGTAACTGCTGGGGCATTACAAAAATCTTTGACATATAACATTCTATAAGCACCTCTTTCTCCGTAAAGCAAGTTAAAATGGAGTGTCTTTAAAACTATCATAGCGAAAATGTGCTACGAATGCAATTGATTTGAAATCGGCAGTTAAAATAAAAAAGCTCTGCCTTTAATTAGGCGAGCTCTGTTATTTTATGCATTTAATTTTTGTTTTGCAACGTTTGCCAATTCAGCAAATCCTGCTTTGTCGTTTACAGCAAGGTCAGCCAACATTTTACGGTTCACTTCAACCCCTGCAATTTTCAAACCATGAATCATATTACTGTAGCTCAAACCGTTTTGACGAGCTGCCGCATTGATACGAGCAATCCACAATTTCCGGAAGTCGCGCTTGCGTTGACGTCTGTCACGGTATGCATACATTAAGGATTTCATTACCTGCTGTTTCGCAGTTCTGAATAATTTATGTTTAGAACCAAAATAACCGCGAGCTAATTTTAAAACTTTTTTGCGTCTTCTGCGTGTTGTGTATCCGCCTTTTACTCTTGCCATGATGAAACCTCCTACTTAATCCTAAATATTAGATGTATGTTACCAATTGTGCAATACGCTTTTGATCCCCTTTGGAAACAATCCCTGCTTTACGAAGTTTGCGTTTTTGATCTTGTGACTTGTTACTGAACATGTGGCTTGTGTAAGCATGACCGCGCTTTAATTTTCCGCTACCGGTTCTCTTCAAACGTTTAGCCAAACCACGGTGTGTTTTCATTTTAGGCATTATCATTTCCTCCTGTTACAATAAATCTGTAGTAATTACTATTTTTCGCTTGACGGAATCAGGATCATTAACATGCTCCGTCCTTCCATCTTGGGTGCGCGCTCCATAGATGCAATGTCCTTAACATTTTCATAGAGTTTGATTAAAACCTCTCTCCCTAAATCACTATGGGCTATCTGACGTCCGCGAAAGCGAATCGTCACCTTGACTTTATCGCCTTTTTCAAGGAATTTGCGTGCATTGCGGAGTTTCGTTTGAAAATCATTTTCTTCAATGTTCGTGCTAAGACGTATCTCTTTGACACTGATAACTTTTTGATTTTTACGAGCATCCTTTTCCCTTTTCGTCTGCTCGTATTTGTATTTCCCATAGTCCATAATACGGCACACAGGCGGATTTGCTGTTGGGGCCACATTGACCAGGTCAAGATTGCGATCAACTGCGCGTTGCAACGCTTCCTTTAATGGAACGATTCCCAGCTGCTCCCCTTCTACATCAATCAAACGAACTTCCCGCGATTTAATTCCTTCATTAACGAATAAATCTTTGCTAATAGTATACACCCCCTTCATTTTTTTGCCGCTCCTTTATGTCGCAATATGATTAGATAGTACAAAAAGAGTGCGGACAGTATTATCCGCACTCAACGCTAACCATAATTAATCTTAATCGGTTTTTGTTGTACCCGTCAACACTTGCGCCAACCAGGTGAGAAGCGGATGCTTCTACTTCATTACTTAAAGTATGATATCAGATAGGATCTATGATGTCAAGCAATCAGGACGCTTTTTTTCATCGATATATTACAGTACTCATGCATTCCTTCATTAATATTATCGATATTCTTCAATCTCCTGCTCAATCCGTTCAATAAACGCTCCCAATCCCATAGCGCCCTCATCCTCACCGCGGAATCTGA
>CAZCQT010000462.1:0-1733 GCA_964500905.1 uncultured Moorellales bacterium | reverse complement strand
CATACCTTTCTTCTTTTTCTTCTATAAAGGCTATTGACAGCTTCCGGGAATAATTTTGCTGGAAGTATGGTGTGCGTATTTTATGCCAACCTGTATTTTAGAGTGTAGGTACTTCCCGCACTTCCTAGGTTGAGTTTATTATAGTTTACAGGAAAAAAGTGTTATAATGGATGAAAGGTGGAAAATGGGAATCGGGCCGCGGGAACTGGTGATATTGATTTACCTGCGATAGTCGCCTAATAATTGAAAGAGGGTGAAGGGAATGAAAAAATCCTTTGTTTTGGTTGCGTTTCTTTTGTTGCTGCTGCCTATAGCAGGCTGTTTAAAAGAAAAGGGAGATCTTGCACTTCAAACAGATATTCCTAAACCGATTCAATCTGAGCCTGGGCAGGCTTCCCAGGACCTGGTCCAAGCAGAATCCCAGCAAGCTTTAAAAGATAATATCACCAACAATTTAATGAATCTTGGCATAAATCAGGGCTTTGTCGTCAGTTACGAGGATTCGATTTTGCTTACGTTTAAAAACAGTGACAACCTGATTTATAAGGTTGACCCCAAGGGCAGTGTTTCGGAGGCCTTTAACGGTGTAAAGGCCAGTCAATTGTTGACGGCTAATGGGGGTTTATACATTACAAATAACACCCCGGAGCATGCTATGCCCTTTGGTTTGTTTAAATTTGATCCCAAGGGTCCGGAGCGTAATCTTATTTACGCCAACGATAGGCAACAAATATTTGGAGTTTATGCCAATGATGATTGGGTCTATTATTGTACCTACAATGTGATTGCTTGCGAGGCCGACAATCCCCCCGCCGGCGAAGAGCCCCGTACATATTCATTTTATACGCTATATAGGATAGGTGCCAATGGCGGTGAACCCGAGGAGGTTTTAAACCACATCTATAATTTACATTTACCCTATATTTCCGAGGGCTGGATTTATTATTCCACCATGCTGCCAGAATGGGTTGCAGAGCAGGAAAACCTTGGGGAAAAGGAAGAGGGCTTTTATAAAATAAAGCTTGACGGTACTGGCAAGACCAAGCTTTGGGATATGGTTCCCTTTAGCCCCATTGTCAAGGAAGGGGATTGGCTGTATTACTCCGCCGGAGGGGCTTACCGGCAATGTATTGATGGTTCTGAACAGGTAAAAATTTGCGAGGATCCCGTTGCTGCGGTTAATGTAAAGGATAATTGGGTCTACTTTACTTCCTTTGCTGATGAGCTTTGTCTGTACAAAATGGACTGGGAGGGTAACCACAAACAAAAATTAAGCGAGATAAAAGGGGCTCAGGATGTTTCTATCATTGATGATTGGATTTATTTTGATGCTTATGGAGATAGCGGTTGGTCTCTTTATCGCGTAAAGACTGATGGCTCTATCGAAGAGAAAATAGAAAGCCCCGATATAAAAACTGTTTTAAAGGGCTTGGATTCTCCGGTTGTGGATGAGGATATGGTCGCCTTATTTTATGATTATTTAGCTAAGAGTTCATCTGAATTGCGGCTCATGCCTAATTTTGATTCATCAAAAAAGCCGGATTGGGATGCACTGACACAGTTTGTCTTCATCATGTGCGATCAGGTGGATAGGGATGATGAGGGAACATTTATCTTAACCAAAAATGCATTTGAAGAAACGGTGAAAAGATTTTTCGCCGAGGATTTTGATTATGCCCACCGCAGCTCCGCATATCTAACGCTTGCCGGGGATGTATATACGCCCACAGGCT
>CAZCQT010000461.1:0-1754 GCA_964500905.1 uncultured Moorellales bacterium | reverse complement strand
ACGCATGCTGCTCAACAGATCAGCATCCCCAGACTCATGAACCACACTTGGTCTCAATAAAGATGCATTTTCATACCCCTTCTCCGCCAAAAACTCAGTTGCTGCAAGATAACCCTTATCATTACTGACGATATAGAATTTATAATCTTCATTTATCCTCAAAGTTAAATAAGTAACTATCATTTTATCCAGGGCATCCTTTCCAATAGCACTATGCCTCTCTACCTTTATAGATATTCCAGTATTAGAAAGTACATTTACTATCATTTCACGCACTGCACCTTTACTAACGTTCTGCGATACAAACAATACCACTTGGGTACTGCCTAAATCGTCAATATGCTTAACTACCTTTTCTAATGCTTTAGCACCAATGTTTTCGCAATCAACAATAAAAACATTGGAAACATTATTACCGCTCATAGTCTTCCTCCTTAACAATAACTCCGTCCCTACCGATTACTCAAAGAAACCAACAAAGAAGAATAATCCACCGACATAGTATAACTACCGATCCTCAAAGTTAATACAGGCTTCAACACCGGATCAACGGCTAAAACCGTCTTTTCGGGCAGCTGTGGTTTTACCATTTCCGAACCCTTCTCCATATCCATACCAACACTCCTTAAAAGTTGGTAATCTTAGTAACTTCTAACACATTATTACCGTTACCGTTAACATGAACATTTGCCATAATTTCCATCACCATACCGGACTTTATTTGTCCAATTAGCCTCGCTAAAGGACCTTGCTTAGAAATACAAGCAAGAACATTTCCGTATTCCTCAACATTTATCCAAAAGCTAACCTTGTCTTCCTTCTCGGTAACCTGAGAGATAATCTTTACGGAACCCGTAAAAACATTAGGATTATTGCTGGTCTCGCTAACAGGCACATCCGGTACAACAGGAGAATCATCACCCTTGCTATCAGCACCTTTTTTTCCTCGAGAACCCTTCTTTGAACTTCCAAGCGTCTCTTTAAATCTTGGCAGGATCTTAAGATTTTTAGCGATCGCACAGCTTGAAAGCGCACTATCAATGCTCAAATCTGCACCAATGCCCATGTTCTTAAGGCACCTCTTTAGCAAGAGGCTTTCAGCTACCGCACTTGCATCCGCAATATCAAGCGGCTTATCCTTATCATCTTTGCTCATGGTTACGTCATTGCCTCTGTGACCGGTAGTAGTCAATAACAACTCACCATCGTCACCATAGACCTTCAGCACGCCTTTGCCCACAAAAGACAGGATTCCCTTAAATTCCACGGGCTGCAAGTCGCAGTCGAACTCATACTGCTCCATCGGTACAAAAGCATCAAACACCAACTTCACATAGTCTACTGGATAATAACTTTTGCCAAATAAGGACGCATAATGAGTCAATCTGCTGTTCACCCTATCAACTAGCTCTGACATGTTTTTATAAACCACGCCATTCATTGTAAATTCTTTTCTTTTCATAGTCTTCCTCCTTAGATTATTTGCAATAAAAAAGCTCAATTTCCGCGCATTCGCACAAAAATTGAGCTGAGTTTATTGCTCTTAAAAATATGAAAAACATTTACATGCTTACATTATATATTAAGACAATACATTTTGTCAATCTAAAATGATTTTTTCAGTTACTACGATTACCCACCTGAGAGGAATCGAACCCCCGACACATGCCTTCATTTTTTCCAATTCCAAAACGATTGATATAAAAAGAAAGCCGGACGTATCCAACTCACTTAAGCGATGTTCGAAGATATTC
>CAZCQT010000460.1:0-1756 GCA_964500905.1 uncultured Moorellales bacterium | reverse complement strand
TGGTTAAACGGATAATCCTTCTAACCTCATATTACAGGGACGGTTCTCGTGTCTGAGACACGAGACCAGCTAACTAAAGTCAAGTATTTTTTATTATTAATTCATTACCTAAAAAAAAGCATGCGAAATAAACCTTTTAAATAGGCGAATATTTTAGAAGGTAATAGGTTAAATTGTTCAGTTTTTATTTAAATAAGTATTAAGCAGCGACTTCAAAATTAGACCTAAATTTAGCTACTTGTTCTTCCGGAGTAATTAGTTTAAAACTACTGTTATTTTTAAGGCATGAAAAAATAATTCTTACTAATTTATTCATAACAGCTCCTAGAGCCTGTTTCCTGGACTTGGTTTCTACTTTAGCCTGGTAATATTTATGAATAACCGGGTTAACTAAATTGCCCTGTTTGTCTTTTCTAATATTAACAGTAGAAGCTATGTATAACGCCTTACGAATATAAGGTGAACCCCTTTTAGTAAACTTATTTTGAGTAGCGCAAAATTTACCAGACTGCCGTACAGAAGGATCAATACCACAATAAGCAACTAACTGTTTTGCATTCTTAAAACGACTAATATCACCTATCTCAGAAAGAATGATTGGTGCTAATTTGGGGCCAATACCAGGGATGCTTGAAAGCAATTCTAACTCCGGAATAATTATCGCTAGTTGTTTTATCTTTTGATCGATTCTAGAAATTTGCTCATTGATGTGTAAAAGGTTTCCAGTATAAATTTTAATTGTTTCGTAATATGCTTCAAGAGGAACCCCAATATTCATTGCTTCCTTGGCAGCCTTTAAAATTAAAAGGTACTTCTTTTCTGCATATTCCTTAGAATTCCTGGAAGTAGATTTAATTAAAGTTACCAGATCTTCTTTTGAAGCATTTAAAAAGTTTTCGGGACAAGAATAGTGAGAAAGTAATGCTAAAGAAGTTACAGAAGCTATATTTTTAAAAATTTTAGTATAACCAGGCATTACCTGTTCAACAGCAGCAACTAGCTGATTAACAATAGCAACCCGTTGCTCTGAGAGATGAGATGCAGTCCTAGTTAATATCTTTAAGTTTTCAATCGCTTCGTTTGAAAGCTTAAAACGATGTAAATCTTTAATGAAAAAGAGCCTGGCAAGTTCTTCAGCATCCATCTTGTCCGTTTTAACTTTTCTAATAGTAGAGTTTTTGATAGAATGAGATTGAAGTGGATTAACCAAATAAACTTCAAATTCTTTTTTCGAGAAGAAATGGACGAGGCGATTGGAATAGTGACCAGTGGATTCTAAGACGATTACTGGTTTTCTATTAAACGCCTTTTCCATTTCTTCAATTTTTTTGAGAGCTAGTAGTATCCCTTTTTCATCATTAAAGGCTTTGAATGAATCAAGATAAACTTTACCTGTGGGAGCAAGGCCACAGTAATAACAGAATTCCTTTGCAACATCAACACCAACAACTGGACAGATTTTGTTCATTTATGCACCCCTTAAATTTAATTTGAATGAAGGATTATCCATTCCATTTCCTAAAGTTCACAACCTTGCACGTTAAACGGGAATCAAAAAATCCCAACCAGCCAAAACGTATATACTTTTGAAATGGATAAATTTTCTCGAAGTACGGGTATAGAAAAATCTTCCCTGGGACGGTTACATTTATATCCTTCAAATACTATTATACATGATGGTTAATGTTCGGATTTTTCTATTGGTTAAACGGATAATCCTTCTAACCTCATATTACAGGGACGGTTCTCGTGTCTG
>CAZCQT010000459.1:0-1758 GCA_964500905.1 uncultured Moorellales bacterium | reverse complement strand
ATGGGTTCAATCTTGTCATTGGTATTAAAGGTAATATCGTAATCCTTATACACCACTCGATTATTTTCAAAATCCGGGTAATAAGACCGAAGGATATAATTAGTATGGGTTTCCTTATCAATCTTTGCTAAGGTTGTAATTATCTCGTGATCCTCAGTTTGGAAAGAGGTAAGCACCATGCCTAATCCCTGGACATAATAGGTTTTGGTTTCCGTGTCTTCATACCCCGAGGTGACAAGGGGACAGGGGTTTTGTCATCCGAGACTAGATGCACTGGGGACGGTTGCTGGTGCATATAAACTCTTTTCTCCGAGCCTTTACTTTTACCGGGATTATTTCTCGGTTTTTATTTTTTGCAGCCAATTGAGCAGTAGCGAGATCATCTTTTATATTAAACTGTTTATCTGCACTCATTTACTAAACCCCCTCTGTTTGGAATTAGTTTGCCAAAAGTATTAAATAGCCGTACTTACGCTTATTACCCCCCTATATTGGAAATTCATTCCGCATTTTATCATAGTGCCTATTGGCAGTTCGTGAATAAGTGATAAATAGCAGTGTTTAAGGAAGGGGAGCGAGGAAGTGAGTAGCGAAAAAAGCAAAGTCTGGGTTATTTTTCTGGCGGTAGCCTTGGTGGGAGGCTCGTTAGCTGGCGGCTGGTACTATTTTAACAACAAAAATGTTGAAGCTGCTAACGGAGTTAAACAAGAGATTAAAACCGTTACCAGCATTAAAGGAGATATCTTAGTAGCTATTTCTGCAGATGGGATTAGTCAGTATGCCACTACTAATCTAAATTTTAAGAACAATGGTATCGTTGAAGATATTCTTGTTAAAGAGGGGCAGCTCGTTAACCAAGGGACTGTTTTGGCTAAATTAACAACAGAAAATTTGCAATACCAAGTAGAACAGGCAGAGGCCAATTATAATGCAGCAGTGGCGAAACTGGAGAAACTAAAGAACGGCCCAAGCACCACTGAGTTGGTGCTGAAGGAATTGACCGTAGAAAATGCTAAGAATTCCTTGGAAATTGCAGAAGAGGTGTTTGCCTTAAAAGAGGAGCTCTATAATGAGGAAAGACTTTCCCAGTTAGAATACTTGGCAGAAAAGTCAAAATTAGAAAATGCCAAAGCTCAACTTAAAACGGCCGAGATTCAGCTGGAGTCGATCAAACAAATCGATCCAAATGATCTTAAAGTAGCAGAAGAAGCGATTAATCAAGCAAGGGCCACCTTAGATATTGCCGAAAAAAACCTTGATAATGTCTATCTCAGAGCTCCGGGCAAAGGAGTAGTGCTAGCTATTAACGGGAAAAAAGGTGAGAATTCTACCGTTACAACCGGGGGCCAACTTAGCACAGGTTTTATAATATTAGGAGAAGATCAACAAATTTATATTGGGGCTAATATTTTAGAGGATGATATAGGGCAAATTGAATTGGATCAAACAGTGATGGTATCTTTTGATGCAGTTTTCGGTGAAAATTTTAACGGAACGGTTTCTTCTATTGCCAATACGGCAACTGTGGAACAAAGCGGTATAACCACTTACAAGGTGCTAGTTAAGCTGGATGATTATGATGCAAGAATTAAAGGGGGCATGAGTGCCAGCCTTTCCTTTATTTTTGATAGAGCTATAGATGTGGTTACTATATCTAATGAAGCAGTAAAAAGAGCAGATGGCTCCACGGTGGAAGAAATTCAACTCCCAGATGGCAATACGGAAATGAGAAAAATTAAAACCGGCCTGACGGATGGG
>CAZCQT010000458.1:0-1763 GCA_964500905.1 uncultured Moorellales bacterium | reverse complement strand
TCCAGCAGAATTTCCCGATTAAAACCGGCGAAACTGCTTTCCTGTTTTTGCAGCATTTTATGAAAATACTCAAACCCGGTGGTCGTGCTGCGATAGTGATTAAAAACACCTTCTTAAGTAATACCGACAACGCCTCGGTAGCGCTGCGTAAAGAGCTGCTAGAGAACTTTAATCTTCATACCGTCTTAGATTGCCCAGCTAAAACCTTTTTAGGTGCTGGGGTGAAAACTGTAGTGCTGTTTTTTTGCAAAGGCGAGCCCACGCAGAAAGTCTGGTACTACCAGCTTGATCCTGGGCGCAGCCTTGGCAAAACCAACCCGCTGAATGACAACGACCTAGCAGAGTTTGTGGAATTACAAAAATCCTTTGCCGAGTCTGAAAAATCGTGGTCAGTTGATGTCACGAATATTGACCAAAGCACTTGGGATTTATCGGTTAAAAATGCCAATGCACCAGAAGCTGCAGCTTTGCGCGAACCTGAAGAAATTATTGCCGAGATAATTGCGCTAGATACAGAAAGTGCCGCGATTCTGGAAAGTATTCAGGAGATGTTGTGATGGAGTGGCAAGTAAAAAAACTAGGCGATGTTTGTAGGTTAATTAATGGTCGCGCCTATAAAAAGCATGAAATGTTGTCAGAAGGTAAGTATCCATTACTTAGAGTCGGTAATTTCTTTTCTAATAGGAGCTGGTATTACTCTGATTTAGAACTGGATGATGATAAATATTGTGATAAAGGTGATCTTTTATATGCTTGGTCAGCTTCGTTTGGTCCAAGAGTTTGGGATGGTTCAAAAGTTATTTACCATTACCATATATGGAAAATAGAACTAAATCATGGTCTTGTTGATAAGAAGTATTTGTTTCATTTGTTAGATTGGGATACTGAGCAAATAAAGGCTGAGCAGGGTACTGGCTCTACTATGCTTCATGTTACTAAGGGGGCGATGGAGAATAGGCTATTACCTTTCCCTACAATCTCTGAACAAAAACACATTGTTGTCATCCTTGATGAAGCCTTTGCTGATATCGAGCAAGTCCGCGCCAAAACCGAACAAAACCTTAAAAACGCTCGTGAACTTTTTGAAAGCTACTTGCAGCAGGTGTTTAGCCAGCGAGGTGAAGAGTGGATTGAAAAAACTTTAGGCGATGTATGCAAATTTGAAAATGGCGATAGAGGTAAAAACTACCCTTCGCGCTCAAAATTTGTTGAGTCTGGCTTTGCATTTATTAATGCGGGCCACATTGATGATGGCACCGTTGATTTCAGTAAAATGAATTATATTACTGAAGAGAACTACGATTTATTAAGTCGAGGGAAAGTTAAACAAGGCGATATATTATTTTGTCTAAGGGGTTCACTGGGTAAATTTGCTGTTATCGAGGATGATACCCAAGGCGCGATTGCATCATCATTAGTCATCGTTAGGCCGCATAACGATTTATCAGTTAGCTTTTTATTGCATTATCTGCGCAGCGGGCTATGTAAAAGTATGATTGAGAAGTATGCCGGTGGTGCTGCTCAACCAAACCTAGGAGCTAAAGACCTCGCTAAATTTTCAATAAGTGTGCCGCCTACTGCTCAGCAGTTACAAACGTCAGAAAAGCTTAATAGTCTAATGGCGGAAGTTGAAAACCTTGAATCTGTTTATTCTGAGAAGCTAGCTGCCTTAGACGAACTCAAAAAATCCATCCTACAAAAAGCTTTCTCCGGTGAGCTAACCCAAAAGAACAACCAAGGAGCGGTTGCCTAATGATGCGCCA
>CAZCQT010000457.1:0-1777 GCA_964500905.1 uncultured Moorellales bacterium | reverse complement strand
TAACTTTATTAGTATAGCACACATTCAACTATTATGCAAATTAATAAAAAAATACCGGCAGACAGCCCATACTCACTGTCTACCGATTCTTAATTTTAGATTTTCCTTACAAATTCCTATATCCAATGTTTCCACTATTCTCCGCCAACTCCTTTTCAGCCAATTCAACAAGTTTTCGTGTAATGTAACCTGTATGCTTGGAAGCGAGAGCACCGCTATCTATGGGATTTGAATTATCCGCTGACAATTCATTTGCTATCTCCATCTTAAATTTTTCCAAAGCTTCCCGTGCTTCCGGCACTACTGTTTTATTCCTACTCATTATTTTCACCTCGCATAATTTTATCATTATTTTTTGTTTTGTTTTACTTTAAATACGAGGTAATTTTCGGTAAAGTCATGCCCAATAAAAAAGCGGAGCCTAAACTCCGCTTTTCACTTTTTTATTTTATACCCGCAGCTATTTTAATATTTTTTTGATGATCTTGATCTACTGTGTTGTTACTATGTCTTGTGCTATTTGGGAAATGTAGATCAAAAACCCCATCCATTCCATTATTTTTTACCCAATCCAAGTTATAGCCTGCAGCGTAATCACCGCTTCTCCAAGATGAATGTTGCCCTCCCGGCGCCTTATCATTGCCTGCATGAGGCATTCCTGCTGCGCTTGCTGCTAATCTTCTACCATTATATTCAACGATAACCGGTCGCTTCATCCAATTAAAGCTACCACCCCATATTTCTTTCATCTTATTTGTATCTGCTAAGGATAATGTTTCCACATCGGCATGGTTTGTCCCCGCTGTTCTTTTTGCCATAAAAGATTTTCCTGTGTTAAAATCAATAATCTTAAAGACGGCACCGTTAGGTAGAACGTTTTTCGCTTGGCTCCACCAGTCCAGATATTCTGCTTTGTTTCCGTTGGCTTGCATCGTCGCAACTTGAGGCTTGGCAGGTATCTTTACCTGATCCCCGATATGTAATATGGTGTGGGGTGTTGCATTGTTGGCCGCCATCAATAGATTCAATTCTACTCCATACTTTTGACTTATGAGCCAAAAGGTGTCTCCCGATTGGACTTTATGTATTTGTGTTTCATTCTTTGCAATAATTAAATTTTGGCCTACATATAAAAAGGTATTTCCATTTGCATTATTAAGCTCCATCAATTTTCCGGCTGTTACATTATACCTTTGCCCTATGAGCCAATAGCTGTCACCGGGCTGCACCCTATAATAGGTGTCTTGTCCAAAGGCCATCGTCATACTTCCTAACGAAATAGCGCTACTTAATAAACCTGTTAATATTAACTTTTTATACTTCATTTTTTGATTTTCCCCTCCCTTATGTTCCTATTTTACTTCTGAACATCCTTTAATAGTGTACAACAAAATGAATCAATTACCTCTATGTAAATATTGGCAACTTCTGAAGGCAAAGATAAAAACACGGCATAGCCGTTAATATCATCGACTATACCGTGTTGTGAGATTATTATTAAATTTTGCTAGAGCAATTTTTTAACCGTAAAATTATCTTCCAGTAGCACCCAGTTTTGTGGGAATGGATATCCCAAAGCCCAATAACTGATGCCTCCTAAATCATATTCCTTTACTGTATCAAATTTTGCTTGGGCACTGCGGGCATCTTCAAACCATACCTCATGCATTCTTCCTTGTTCGTCCCGATAGCGGAAAAATGGTGATTGAGTTGTTGCGTCATATTGAATCACTGTTCCATAATTTGTTCCTATACGTATCGCCTCTTGCATACTGAT
>CAZCQT010000456.1:0-1785 GCA_964500905.1 uncultured Moorellales bacterium | reverse complement strand
AAAAGCCGGACCTATAATGGCAGAAAAGCCCACAATAGCCCCTGTATGTGCCATTGTTTTACCATATTGCCCTTCTTTAGCTGCCTGAGCCATAAGAGCAAAGGCACTTGGTGCCAATAAGCCCGAGCTGGTGCCATGAATTAATCTAACTGCCACCAGGTGGGCAGGTGTAGTTACTGTTGTATACAATAATAAATTAAATGCAGTGACCAGCATGCCGGTCATTAATACCCATTTTGCTCCAAAGCGATCGATTCCCATCCCGCCCGCCATGTTGCCAAACATATTAGTAAAAGAGTACATTCCCACCGCCAGGCCTACTAACAGGGGAGCAGCACCAAGGCTAATCGCCATGGGAGAAATAATAGGCAACTGTGTAAATAAATCTAAAAAAGAAACAGTTACAAACAAAAGCAATAAGATCCTGATTTGAATCCCCTCCAATCCTGCCAAAAAGCAATGAAAAAAAGCTCTAATAATAGTATATCACAAATTTTTCCTAAAGCACCTTGTTTTTTGTCAAGGTTATCTAAACAAACAGGAAAAAGACCAACATCTTCCAATAGACTTAGTATACATCCTAACTATATTTATTCATATCTTAAAGCATCCACAGGCCTAAATTTAGATGCCTTGTTAGCCGGATATAATCCAAAAAAGATGCCCACAAACAGGGAAAATACGAGAGCACCAAATACCACGGGGATACTTGTCATATATTTAATACCCATGGCACCGGTGATTAGGTAGGATGTAAGCATACCTAAAACCACTCCTATCAGACCACCCACACCACTCATAACAGAGGACTCAATCAAAAATTGAATCAAAATGTTTCCCCTGCCCGCTCCTATTGCCTTCCTAATGCCTATTTCTCTGGTTCTCTCCGTAACAGTTACCAACATGATATTCATAATGCCGATGCCACCAACCAAAAGAGAAATACCGGCTATGCCCCCCAGCATAATTGTCAGCATACCTGTTACTTCTTTCAAAATGCTCAGCATTTCGTCCTGACTTAAAACCATAAAGGAATCCTTGCTGCCAAAGTGATCCAGCAAGTACCTTTCGACATTTTCCTTTGCCATAGCAGATTCCTCGGCGGAATTTGCCTGCAAAACAATGCTATTAATTTGTGTCATACTATATTGCCTCATCAAGGAGGTAACAGGAACAATTACCACATCGTTGCTGTCCCCAAGGAGGTTACTTTCTTTTTCCTTTAAAATTCCAACCACCGTATATTTAACGCCATCTATGGAAATTTCCTTGTCAAGGGGATTTTCTTCACCAAACAAGTCTTTGGCTGTTGTGCGGCCTATTATCGCTATTCTATTTCTGTAATCCACATCAACCGGAGTGATTTCCCTGCCTGCATCTACTTCGTAATTATTGATCATCATATAATTTTCATTTCCGCCAGTGATGGAAATTCTAGATTTTTCTAAGTCATACTTTACTGTGGTTCCCGCAGAATAAACCGGGGTTACACTTTTAACCCCTTCAAGATCTGCCAGCTTATCCATATCCTTTAATTTTATATTTTGCTTTCTATCAAAAACATTGATATTAATAATATTGGCACCCATGCTGGAAATACTTTCTGTCACTCCCTTGGTAGCTCCCTGCCCGATAGAGATTAAAACAACTACAGCAAAAACCCCTATAATGATGCCAAGCATGGTAAGAAATGTTCTTAATTTGTTGGAAAGAAAAGATTGAAAAGCCATCTTGATTATATTTCTTATATTCATTGCAATTTCCTTTCTTTAACTGTTTTCAACC
>CAZCQT010000455.1:0-1797 GCA_964500905.1 uncultured Moorellales bacterium | reverse complement strand
GCAAACCCATGATACCCAGGCGGGAATAAAAATCCATCGCTAAAGCGATTACCTCAGCGTCTATGCCAGGTGCGTCTGAGCCAAATACCTCTACACCAAATTGGTGAAATTGCCTGAATCGGCCAGCTTGCGGACGGCCATAGCGAAACATCGGACCAACGTAGTACATTTTTACCGGCTGAGGTTCAGCATACAATTTGTTTTCCAAATAGGCCCTTACCGTGGGCGCGGTTCCTTCCGGGCGCAAGGTAATACTCCGTTCACCCCGGTCAAGAAAACTATACATTTCTTTTTCTACTATATCAGTTGTATCGCCAACACCCCTGGCAAACAGCTCCGTATGTTCAAATATTGGTGTGCGAATTTCTCGAAAACCGTACTTGCAGCATATATCATGAATTACGTTTTCAAGTCTGTGCCAGTATTCTATTTTATCAGGCAGGATATCATTAGTTCCCCTGGGCCTGTTGGTTAACATATTACTTCTCCCTCCTGCTTTTACTTAACAAAAAACTCCCGCCACTATAAAAACAATATAGGGACGAGAGGAATTCCCGCGGTACCACCCTGATTGAATATAAACTATTCCACTTAAAGCAATAACGGATTCTTCCGGGCAGGGCTTAGGTATCGTTACTATCAACCCGCCGACTTACAGGTGTCTTTGACAAAGACCGTTTGAGAAAAGCTTCCAGTCACGTCTTTTCTTCCCTGACAAATGGTTAATTTGCTACTTTCCTGCTCATTGTCATTATATATATACATGATTTTCTTTAAATATTTTACTTAATATTAAATTTCTTGTCAAATAAGTCCGTAAAACATGATCTCAACTTAAAAAACTGTTGAAATCTTTTTCTTTTTGGAGATTTGAGCTGGGGCCATGTCCGGGATAAACAAACAAGTGACCGGGCAAAGGCAGCAATTTTTCTTGAATAGATTTAATGATTTCTTCGTACGAACCGCCAGGTAAATCTGTTCTGCCAATCGATCCGGCAAATAACGTGTCACCAGATAAAATATAATTATCCCCAAGCAAACAAATGCAGCCAGGGGTATGCCCTGGGGTATGCAGCACTTTTAGTTCAATAGTGGCTCCAATTTTGATAATATCCCCATCATGCAGCAGCTTGTCAGCTGCCGGGCCGCAAACATTTTTTGTATAATACCCGGAAAGATTTTTTTCTGGTTTAAGTAAATAATCGGCATCGGCCTTATGAATGAGTATTTTTGCTTCTGTAGCTGTTTTGATTTCTTCATTTGCTCCAATATGATCGCCATGACCATGGGTATTAATAATATATTTTACCCTTTAATCTTCCTCTTCAATAATTGTTAAAATATAATCCGCATCATCTCCAGGATCAACTACCACTGCCTCTCTTGTATCAAGGCAACCAAGGATATAACAGTTTGTGGCAAGCTGCCCGGTTTTTATACTTTTAAAGATCATAAATATCCCCGCCTTAAAATAACTTTTTACTGTCAATTAAAATAGTAACTGGTCCGTCATTAGCAATTTCCACTAGCATTTCAGTTTGAAATTGTCCCGTGGCAACAAACAATCCCATTTCCTGCAAAGACTTAACAAAACCATTATACAAGCAATCTGCCTTTTCAGGCCTGGCAGCCTGAATAAAACTTGGTCTTCTGCCATTGCGGCAATCACCAAGCAGGGTAAATTGCGACACAACCAGAACACTTCCGCTAATATCCAGCAAAGAGAGGTTCATTTTCCCCTCCGCATCAGAAAAAATCCGCAAATTTGCTATCTTATCAGCTAAATAAGATGCATCC
>CAZCQT010000454.1:0-1797 GCA_964500905.1 uncultured Moorellales bacterium | reverse complement strand
CTGTAGCGGTTCCGCTTCAATTAATCCGTTGCTGACTAAAACATTTTTCAGGCCCTTTTCATGAATCAGTTTAGCTGTATCCTTTACAAATTCAAACCAAACCGTAGGCTCTGAATACGTATAGGCCAAGCCAATGGAGTTCTTTACTTGAGAAGACTCCGCCATTTCAGCTAAGTCTATCGGTTTAACCTGGTAAAGTAGCGGCTCCTGATGAGCCAACTGCCAATTTTGGCAAAAGGGGCATTGCAAGTTACAACCAAAGGTGCCCACGGAAAGTATTAAACTACCGGGGTAATAATGATATAAAGGCTTTTTTTCGATAGGGTCTAAAACCGGCTGGCTGCTTCGGCCATAATTGTTTGTATAAAGCTTTCCCTTTATATTATGTCGGACTCTGCAAACCCCTTTATCATCTAATTTAAGACGGCAATGATGTGGACAAAGGCGGCAAATAACCTGATCATTTTCAATTTGTTCATACCACTGAGCCTCCCGCATTATAATCACCTCCGCAGGTTAGTTGTCTAGTAAGGCAGTTGGACAGAAAAAGTCTTGCTTGCGTTGCCCAGAATACTAGAAAGCTTTTGGGCATTTCTTTGGGGCTTGAGATTCTTCATTCCGCTTCGCTCCATTCAGAATGACAGCATCGCAAATTTCTATTTCATTGTCATCCTGAGCGTAGCGAAGGATCTCACCCCCAAAGCAATACATGCAAAGTATTTCCTGTCCTCTGTCCTCTGTCCTCTGTCCTCTATCCCCAATGCATCTAAATTATTCCTGCCTCCCACTAAATATAACGAGTTACCTTAAAGCGTTCCAATTTTAGGGGTTCCCCTTGCTTGATCCCCGCTTTTTGACTGGCTATATCAACCTGCTCCTGAGGAGTATTAATGCCATCTAAAGCCGGTAAAAGCAAACCTCTTTTCCAGCCGCTGCTTACAATCACTCCATATATTTGAGGATCCAGTTGTTCCATACCGGAAATTTGCTCCGCTACTCCCAGTACATCAACAGAAATAGATAAAGAATCCAGTTCATCGGCATCCACAGGCTCAAAACGAGGATCTTGGGTAGCTGCTTTGATGGCATTGGCAATCACCTCTTCTTTTAAGGTAGCCTTTGTAGCCTCGGTGGTACCAATACAGCCTCTTAACCTTCCTTCCTGCTTTAAGGTAACAAAAACCCCCGCCTCCTTAGGATAGCTGTTGTCAAAATTAAGAGCTGTTTCCTTTAACTTTTTTCCCGTTTGATAATAATACTCCAAACTTTGGCGTGCTAACTGAACGATGGGACTCTCTTTAGCCTTACGCTTCAAAACCCTTTTATTTTGATCGGCTATAATGTTCTGCCAGTACTCTGCCTTCGACGAAGGCTTTTGTGGCTCAAGCTGAGCAACCAAATAACCTACGCCAAAAGGCCCTTCATAGGACAAAACCAGACTCTCTACCTCATAACCATCCAGGGCACCCAACAGCATTAAAATCGGTCGGTAGCCGCATTCCTTTGCACCCTCTTGCAAATCAGAGGGTATTGATAAGATACTTGGGACATCAAAGTCCTCTAACAGCTTTTTCAGCAGAAGATCAAACTCGTTTCCTCTGGGATCATAACCCGCCGCAGCACCGGGGATTAAGCAATGAGAAAGATCACTGCTGGCAATAACAGCAACCTTTTTCCCTGAATTTTGAATGGCTTCTTTTAAAGACATACCAAAACTATACAGTGCTTGTCTGGCTAAAAACCCCATATTGATTTGTAATAATTGAGGCTTTGGTTTGGTTTCATCAAAAAATGATA
>CAZCQT010000453.1:0-1805 GCA_964500905.1 uncultured Moorellales bacterium | reverse complement strand
TGCCAATAACGAAGAAGAAACAGTAGGTTATGAGGGGTGGGGAATTTGGGAGCTGTGCCAAAGCCTCCATATTCTTCATCAAAGGAATGGAGCAGGCTTTGATATGCTTTATCCAGAGTTTCTTGTCCGGGTATATCCCCCTTTTGATAATCATTGCTTTGTTCAATCGCCTGGACAACCTGTTCGCTAATACTATCAATTTCCTCTGGTTTAGTGGTCCAAGTTTCTGCAATGCCATGGAGCAACTCAATAAAACCGGGCATTCCTCCCCGGCCCCTTTTGGGAAAATAAGTGCCGGCGTAGAAAGGCTTTTTATCCCCCGTCATAAAAATGGACAGGGGCCAGCCGCCATGTCCGGTCATAGCTTGGCAAACCTGCATGTAGATAGTATCAATATCCGGCCTTTCCTCCCGATCAACCTTGATGGATACAAAATGCTTATTTAGTATCGCAGCTACCTCATTGTCCTCAAAGGATTCCCTCTCAAGAACATGGCACCAATGACAAGTGGAATAGCCTATTGAGAGGAAGATAGGCTTATTTTCGGATTTAGCTTTTTCAAAAGCTTCGCTATCCCAGGGGTACCAATTTACCGGGTTATAAGCGTGCTGCAATAAGTAAGGGGATTTTTCGTTGATTAGGCGATTAGCTGTCTTGTCGGCTACCTTTGCCATTTCATCATCCTCCTCAATAAAAGTGTAGTCGGAGATATTTTAGCCAAAGTGGAGGAAAAAATCCAGAAAAATTATGATTAGTTGTTTTTTGTCGGCAAAATAACATAAGGGTGTAGCTTTGAACAGCATTGAGAGTGTAAAGGAGCAGTTCTCTTGAACGAACCTCAGCAGGCTGAGAATGGTGGATAACTTCCTGATAAAAGAGTTAGCAAATAACATAAAAAGGAATAGAATAGTATAGGATCTAAGAAAGGAGCATTCAGTAAATGGATCAACAAGTAGAAATGACAAGCAGGAGGCTAAATCCTCAGGATATTTCCCTCTCACCGAATTATAAAATAGAGGTATTTGCACAGGGACTGACAACCCCCATAAATATAGTTTTTACAGAGAATGGGGAGATGTTGGTTGCCGATTCAGGCGTTGCGGATGGGAACGGCAAGGTTTTAAAACGGACCAATCGTGGTTTTACTGTGGTGGCGGATGGCTTTAATCCTCCTTTAACAGGCATTAATGTTCATCAGGGAAATATTTATGTTTCCCATCGTCGTTTTGTTACAATTGTTCAGCCGAACGGCACTAAAAAAGATATTATCGAAGGTTTGCCCAGTAACGGCGATCACCATAATAATAGGGTAGTTTTTGGTCCGGACGGTAAAATGTATTTCGGGCAAGGAACTGCAACTAATACCGCAGTTGTTGGCAAGGATAACTCTTGGGTACCGGAGCATCCATTTTTCCATGATTACCCCGGTGCCCCGATTGCATTGGAAGGGGAAAATTTCAGAAGCTCAACCTTTTTAGAGGACTTTCCAAAAAGACAAACTGTAACAGGTGCTTACCAGCCTTTTGGCGTTTCTTCTCGCCCCAATGAAATTATAAAAGGAATTGTTAGAACTAACGGCAGCATTATGAGGGCCAATCCCGATGGTTCAAATCTTGAACTGGTTGCCTGGGGCTTACGTAATCCATTCAGGATTAAGTTCGATCGCTTCAACCGTTTATTTGCTGCTAACCATGGTATGGATATTCGCGGCAGCAGACCCGTTGCCGAATCGCCGGATGAATTTCAACTGATACGTCCGGGTACCTGGTATGGCTGGCCTGATTTTACCGGGGGATTACCTGTTA
>CAZCQT010000452.1:0-1807 GCA_964500905.1 uncultured Moorellales bacterium | reverse complement strand
CGTGATAAGGAGCTAAGCCAACAGCCCCTTCTTTAATTCCCATAAGGTATTCGCGGGCTTCAAATTCACCAGCGATAATTACCTTGGTCATTGCTTCGAAGGCCACGGTTAAATCGCTGAGGCCACTGGTCACAATTACGTCAGGTGCGAATTCATATTGGTCACTTATGGTGCCCAGAGCCTTAACCCCTTTTACCTGGGCGGCTTCCAGCACACCAAGACCGGCTGCATCAGCATTATGAGTGATAACATCCGCTCCTTCGTTAATCATTGCAAGAGCAATTTCCTTTGCTTTTGGGACATCTTCAAAATCACCTGTATAGGTGGTTAGAACCTTAATTTCCGGATTCGCGTATTTTACCCCTGCCTTGAATCCCTCTGTTGAATCGATAATGGATGGTATTTCCATACCACCTACCATTCCCACGATGTTGCTTTCAGTTAAATAGGCGGCAACAACCCCTGAGAGAAATCCTTGTTGTTTATTATCATTATTTAACGAAGCAACATTGGGCGGCTGGGATATATTTGTGCTGGTGATAACAAATTTTGCATCCGGAAAATCAGGTGCAACTTTCATGGCAGCATCACCATATTGGAATCCATGTCCAAAAATGATGTCAAATCCCTCGACGGCATAACCTCTTAATATTTCTTCTGCATCGGTGGTATCAACCTTTTCTGTATAGGCAATTTCAGCCCCCAGATTTTTTTCGATTGCCATTAAACCATTGTATGCGGTTGCATTCCAGCCCTGATCACTGATTGGGCCAGATAATAACATGGCCACTTTAAGTTTGGGTGGTATGTGCTCTTCAACATTTGGGGTTTCTTGTTGTTGGCTTGTATTTGGTTCTTGCGTTTTTGCGTTGCAGGCAACAAGATTTAAGCCTACAATACATATTAATAGTAAAGCCAAACATAATAAAATAATTCTTTTCATTTGCTTCCCTCCTACTTATTGAAGTATCAGATAAATTCTAAATTTAAGCTTTTATCACCTCCTTTTAATAAAAAGATTATTACAAAATTTGTTTAAACCTTAGATGCAAAAAAACTCTGTAAAAATACATATATGCAGTCAATTATAAGGATAATCTAACAATTACATCTTAAGAATTTATACTTAAAACACGGTTTTGCTAAGGATGGACATAAGCGTACCCAAAAATAGGGCATATCCTATATTATATGTAGAATTATTTAGAATTCCTTTAATACGTAATATTAATACAGTATCATTTGAAAATATTGTTCACTGATATTATTCGCTGTTTTTATTATAAATCCTGCCGTGAATCAAAAAGATTTGAACTATATGACGTTTTAGCACTATGGCATAATAAAAAATAAATAGTTTCTTTAATTAATATGCAGGAATTAAAGCAAAAGTGGAGAAACATCTTTTAATAAGTATTAAGTATTACAATATTATAATGTAGGATTAAATAGGGGTGAGGAAGATGAACACAGTGGGGACAAGGGTACCAAACATTGATGCTTGGGAGAAGGTCAGTGGGAGGGCCCAATATCAAAGTGATTTAAAAGCCCCAGGCATGCTATGGGGGGCAGTGGTACGCAGTCCTGTAGCGCATGCCAGGATTAAAAAAATCGATGTGAGTGAAGCGGCTAAGGTCCACGGTGTAAAAACAATTATTACAGCTGAGGATTGCCCGGATAATAAATGGGGGCCCATAGTGGCGGACCAGTATATCCTACCGGTAGACGGAATAGTGCGTTTTGTAGGCGATGAGGTGGCGGCTGTTGCCGCCGATACTTATGAGGCCGCCTGCGAGGCGGTATCACT
>CAZCQT010000451.1:0-1809 GCA_964500905.1 uncultured Moorellales bacterium | reverse complement strand
TATTCCGGTTGCCCCCCGAGTTAAGCCTTGCTGATTTGCTTCTATGATATATCCATTGGGATATGCATCAGGATGATTTTCAAACTTAGGTGCATATCCTAAAAGGCAAACCAGCATTTTCACTGCTTCCATATATAAAACAGGTTCCTCCGGGCGAAAGGTACCATCCGGATATCCGTTGATGATATTCTTTTCTTGGGCTACCTGTACATAACCGGAAAACCAGTCGGATTTCTTTACGTCGGAAAAAACAGTGTCAACTGCATTGTTTTTTGCATACCCTTCCAAGTTTAGCGCTCTTACAACCACAGCAGCAAATTCTGATCTGGTGATGGATTCGTCAGGACGGAAGGTGTTGTCATCATACCCCTGCATGATATCAAGATCTGTTAATACGGTAATTGATTCTGTTTTTTCTTCTATATCGTTGTATGCAAATACAGGGCATATAAACATGGAAATCGTTGTGATAAGGCTTAATACTTTTTTCATTTTTTATCTTCCCATTTTCTTATTCATAACTGTTTTATTATAGACATAATACCACAAAATATCTTTAAGAGTAATTGCGAAACAAGGTAGAAGCCGGCTATTACATACTGCATATTAAATCATTGTTTTCGGCGTTCTTTTCCCTCCTTCAATCCAAAACGTAAAAAAGGCCTGTAGGTTTTTATCCTTTTATACTTACCCTTTATTGTACAGTAGACTGGATCAAGAGCCAACATTTTTCCATATTGGCATTGTGTCTTTCTCAATCAGTGTGACAATAAAATCAGCCCCTAAAGTAACAACCTCATGATATTCCCTAAAAGAGATTAAGTATGGTATTAAAATCAACTATGTAAAAATCTGTTTTAAAATTATATTTTACAAAGGACTTTCCCAAGGATACGGCAGTTTTCTCCTGATTTTCGATTTCCTCTTTTTCTTCTGCTGTTAGTTCACCAACCCCTTCAACTACAAGACAGTTTCCCACCCGATTTAATGTGGCACCGAAAAAAGATTTTCCATCCGGAAGTTCTAATGACTTCCAGTCCTTTAAATCCTTAGATACCCATATCTTGTTATAATAGAAATCGGAAAAAGTCATTTGATATGCCTCTTCGAATCTATCAACAATTTTATACGGGTGCCATGCAAAATACAGTCCGGATTCATAGTCAGACACAATATTTTTACTACTGATTCCAAATGGATATGTTCCATCGCTTAAAGGCAATGCTTTATAAGGATTTTCAGCCGGCAAACCTTCAGACCATGTTACTAGGTCATATGAATAACATATCGGCTTATCATTTTTATAGCCTATAAAACAATTTTCGCCTCCCCACAAATATTCATACCGATCAATTATATTGTTTTCAGGTAGAGTATAATACTTATTTTCTCCTTTTGTTTCTTCATAAGCAGGAAACCAGCTTTCATTATCATAAGAATAAGTAACCTCAAAGGGTAAAAGCTTCGCATACCCTTTCAGAGCAGCAGGCATTACGGAAAGACCCTGCCAATACTTAGGATAATAATCCACATAAACTTTTCCATTGTAGGCTTTTATCTCGTCTCGACGGGCGGTTGTTTTGTGGGCCATCCCAGACTTCTTCTCTATTTCTATTCCAGAAGGAGGTCTGCATGGGAGTACTATTTCTTCTATCTCCCCTTTTTCAGTATCCACCCTTAAAAGAACATTATTTAACACATATCCAAAATAAAGTTTTTCTTCCTCATCTGACCAACACATTAGCCCAAAATTTCGATATAATTGCTTAAAATCAAGGGGGTTTGTTATCTCTTTGGCCTTTAAAAACT
>CAZCQT010000450.1:0-1823 GCA_964500905.1 uncultured Moorellales bacterium | reverse complement strand
ATGTCCAAAATATTCACCAGAGCCCTTACTGCTGATAATATCCCTAGCCACCCTATCTATATTATTGCATTCCTCGCCTGCTTTAATATGCTTCAAGCCAGTAAGCTGTGCTTCTAAAACCAATTGATATATTTCTTGTTCCCTTGCTCCTGCTTTACCCATCATAACAGTGCGTGTCATATCCGATCGGTAGCCTCGATAGATTGCTCCAAAATCAAATACTATCAAATCCCCAGCTTCTATTATTTTTTCACTGGCAATTCCGTGGGGCAACGCACCCCTAAACCCCGAGGCTATAATAGTTTCAAATGCAAAGCCCTCCGCCCCCAGAATTCGCATCTGATATTCCAGTTCTGCCGCCAGTTTAATTTCCTTAATACCCGGCTTCAGGAAAGTTAAGGTGTTTTGAAAGGCTTGATCGGCTATTGTCGCTGCTTTTTTGATAAATTCAATTTCTACCTCATCCTTGCATTCACGGAAGAATTCTACAATGTTTTTTGTTCCGGTTAATTCTATATTTGGGAGCTCTCTTTTTAACAATTCAAACTGGGTATAGGAAAGTTGATTTTGTTCAAACCCTAATTTTTCAATATTATGTAGGTTTAATAACTCAAGCAAGATGCTGGTCCACATCTTGCCATGATGCACTATTTGACAAGAAGGGGCTTCCTTTTCCGCTTGCTCCACGTAACGAAAATCTGTCAGTAGGTATACATTGCTTTTTGTAACTAAAAGGTAGCCAGACGAACCGGTAAAGCCCGACAAATAATATCTATTTTTTTCTTCGGTAATCAGCAAACCATCTAAATTTGTTTTAGCTATTTCTGTCTGAACTAATTGACATCTGCTTTTAAAAGGCATCCTTTTCAACTCAATCCTGATTGTTATTTAATTTAAATAAATACAAGGCAGCAAAAAAAGCCGCAACATAACTCGCTTCCCCAAAACCTGCTATCTGTCCCTTTGCAACTTCCGCAATTAAGGATTTATGGCGAAAATTTTCTCTTTGATAAACATTTGATAAGTGAACTTCTATAACAGGGGTAGATATGGCTGCAACAGCGTCCCTTAAAGCATAGCTATAATGACTATAAGCTCCTGGGTTAAAAATAATATAATCAATATTTTGATTTAATTCCGACTCATGTAAGGCATCAATAAGTACGCCCTCATGATTCGACTGAAAAAACTCCACCTCCACCCGGTGTTTTTTTGCCAGGTCGACAAGAGTGTCATTAATTTCCTCCAAAGAGCTTGAGCCGTAAATACTAGGTTCTCGTCTTCCTAAAAGATTCAAATTGGGGCCGTTTAAAAAAAGCAATTTCATGTTCTTAACCCGTTACCTTTCTGTCTGCATTTTAACATAAGTTATCCAGCTTGAATAGTTTTTCTTTTGATTAACTGCCGCTAATTGTCATTTCTGCTATTCTAATCGTTGGAGATCCGCTGCCAATAAAAAATGTGAGATCATCCGCGATACAATCTACCTGTTTAAATAAGTTAATCAGATTACCGGCTAAAGCAGCTCCTCTAAAAGCCGTTGTCAATTTTCCATTTTCAATTAATAAACCGCTTGCACCAACAGAAAAATCTCCGGAAATAGGATTGGCAGTATGCATACCCATTACTTCCGTTATATAAAAGCCTTGCTGAATTTCACTTAACAGGGCTTCTTTGCTAACATTGCCCGCTTCAATATAGAGATTAGTTGCACCTACCTCAGGTGTACCTTTATAGCTTCTGATTGCATTTCCTGTGGATTGTGTGCCGTCTTTATTTGAAGTATAACTGTTATACAGCAGCCCGGTAAGAATACCCTCCTT
>CAZCQT010000449.1:0-1842 GCA_964500905.1 uncultured Moorellales bacterium | reverse complement strand
ACGAAAGCCATTGTCTTTTTCCATTTAATAACCTTTGAAATTACAAGGATGGAGGGTAAAGATAATGCGGGACCCGCCAGCAAAAGAGAGAGAGCGGGGCCTTTTCCCATACCTGCTCCCATTAGCCCTTGGATAATTGGAACCTCGGTTAGGGTGGCAAAATACATTAAGGCACCTGAAAAGGCTGCAAAAAAGTTTGTTAAGATGGAGTTTCCCCCCAGCAGGTTTTCAATCCATGTAGATGGAATAAGCGCTTCATGGCCGGGTCTCCCCAAAAAGAATCCCGCCATAAGTACCCCGATAAATAAAAGTGGTGCTATTTGCAATGTATACCCCAGAGTAGAACTAAGCCACTCTTTGATTAACTCTTTTTTAAGCAGCAACATTGCAGACAAGATTGCTGAAACAAGAAACATAATCGCCATAGGCCATTTTTTTGTGTAGATTGCATATATCGTGCCACTTTCTACACCTGGGTGGGCAAAGTTGGCAAATATTAAAAAGCCTATTAAAGAGCCAATAATCATGATAATCTTCCAGGGCTCAATAGTCTCTCCGGTGCTTTCTGCCAACGTAGTAGTCTCCATTCTGATTTTCTCTTCTTTGCGAAACAAAAAGGCCATAATTAAACCGATAATTACGCTTAAAAAAACAGCACCTATAGCTCTTGCAGCCCCTATTTCAAAACCCAATACCTGTGCTGTCATAGTGATAGCTATAACACTGATTGCCGGGCCTGAATAAAGAAATGCAATAGCAGGCCCAAGTCCCGCACCTCTTGCGTAAATTCCAACAAAAATCGGTAGGATAGTGCAAGAACATACCGCCAGCACAGCTCCTGAAATACCACCCACAGCATAGGCAACTACAAGGGGTGCTGCCGCCCCCATATATTTTATAACCGAATCACTTTGTATAAAAACCGAAATTGCACCGGCAATAAAAAATGCGGGAATCAAACACAAAAGCACATGCTCTTTTGCATAATCGCTCATCATTAACACAGCCTCATTAAGACCGGCAGATATGCGACCTAAATCGGCGGGCAAATAATAAAATGTTAAAAATAAAGCGGCAATATAGAAAAGTTTTTTTATTTGATATTTTTCCACCTTTTTCACCCCAAAACAAAAGTTGATTAATAACTCGATATCCAATTAATTTTTTGTTCATTTATTTCAGCTGATCTAAATCTAGCAGTTACTGGAGGCAACACTCTTGAGGAATCCCCCTTAACGGCACTTGTTGGTGGATTTTTGCTTCTGGCAGTTTTTGCAGATACAATTTTCTTTTTCATTTGTTATATGCTTCAAAAAAGTTAGGATATCATCTGTTCTTTCTTGATTAAGCGTATACCTCATCCAGGCCCCGTCACGCTTTGCATTCACAAGACCGCTTTCAGTTAATATTTTCATATGGTAGCTAAGGGTGGGCTGAGAGATACTAAGCCCTTCTAATAGACTGCAAGCACACATTTCGCCGCAGGAGAGCATATCAATAACCTTCAGCCTTGTTTCGTCAGACATGGCTTTAATTGTAGGAACATAATCTGCATGTGAATACTTCATAAAATCACCTTTCTCTATATTTTGAGTAGACTAACCACATTGATATTATTCAATATATCCGTTTAAGAATAACAATCATATTGAAGATTGTCAATATGATTGCGAAAAATAAACAACCTTTTTTCAGGGAAATGAAACACAGTTAATATACGGTAATTAGAAATGGGATATGATTTAGTGAGGCAAATAGAATTAATTTACTCTTTTGTACCGAAGGTAAATTGATTAAATTACTCACGTTGGAATTTTTAGTTAAATAAAAAAGCCCCTGATG
>CAZCQT010000448.1:0-1842 GCA_964500905.1 uncultured Moorellales bacterium | reverse complement strand
CCTGAACGAAGTGAAGGATCTCATCCACAAAGCAATACATGCAAGGCCTTTCCCCCGTCCCCTGTCCTTATATATGCATTCTTTTACTTAATTCTACCTTTATATCTTCCCCCTGAAATATTAAAATTGCAGATAAAAAGATAATACTTACAGCTATACATGTTACGGAAGGATAAAGAAAGTCAACCCATTTAAAGAGGATAAAAATGATAGGGATGATACCGAAAAGACTATCTAATAAAAAATAGGTAATATAGTCCCTTACGCTGATTTTTGTAATTTTAGCTGTTATATACATTACGAACATGGCGGCAATGCATATGGTTGGAATAACATATTCCAATGACCAGCTATCCCACCCTGTTTGCCAATCCCAAAAGATAGACAACAGTGAGACAATTGTTACCTGCCACATAATACTTTGGGGAATATTATGTCTTTTTATTACAATCATGCTTAAACTTAACCACATACTGATAAGACCAAATACCACCAAAACCGGCCAGTTGATGGTTGAAGGGAAAATAATATCAACAGCCAGACTGAGTACCACAGTTGTAATAGAAATAAATAATAGAATCCGAAAAGCTAAATGACTTTCGTAAATAAGTGGGATCTCGGGCCAAATAGAGTGAAGCCCATGCTGGTTTTTATTATCTCCCAAAGGGATGATATTCCCGCATAAAGGACATTTTTCTTTATCCCCCCTGATATGAACCTGGCAATAATCACAATAGATCATTATTTACCCCTTCCATTTAAAGATTAGATGCGATTTCAAGTTCGACCCCCAGCTGGGCAAGAAACTGAAAAAAGTTTCTTTGTATATCAGTTTCCTGAAACGGTGAGGTAAAACTGACAACTAATCTATCCCGATAGGAACAGATGCCAATTTGCGGCCTTCTGGCACTGGTACTTATACCAAACTGTTTAATATATGGTTCAAATTCTGCGGGCATGGAAATCGTGCCCATATTGGACAAGGCTGCAGTTATTTTTCGGTCGCTGACTATTCTAGCCACACGCAATAAATAATCCTTAATAGATAAGGGTACGACCCTTGTCAATATATTTTTTTCCAGGGACACAAAACGATTCAACTTTCTGTTTATTTGCTCTTCCGTTAACTCTCCCCTAAAACATTCCCTCACACCGCAAATGATATCTTCGAAATTAGAACCTTCTTTTCCAAATTGGTAGGTTATCTGCATTGTGCTAAAAAAATTCCTGGCTGTTGCCGATTCAAAAAACTGTCGCAAGTTGATAGGAACAGATAAAGCCACTGGATGTTTTTTCATAGGGGCCGGCATTTCCTGATAAATAGCATAAATAAACAGGGATGTGAAAAATATTGTCAAAGTGGTATTATACTTACGGGCTTGCTCTAACACAGCCTTTACAGACATAGAGCCTTCAATTAGCCTCATCCTGTTCTCTTCATTTCTGGTTCCTTTGATATGATAAGATTTTTCATTTTCGCCCTTACCATTTTTGAGCTCTTTCAATAAAATCCCTTTGCCAATAGAATACCTCCTGAAACTATCATCTGTTTTTTTACTTATGGAAACATTGTAATCTAATTTAGGTGCTTTGCCCGCAAATTTATCCCCATAGCAAAAAACAAGATAATTGTGCACTAAGGTTTGCATAAACCAAAGGGCACCGGTCCCATCAGAGAGGGCATGGAATATTTCAAAGTTAATTCTATTACTATAATAAAAGACCCGAAAAAGAAGATTCCTTTTGTCCCTGAAATAAATCGGTGCACAAACCGGATTTGTTTCTTCCTCAACAACAGGCTCAGTATCTACGTTCTCAAAATAATACCAAAAAAATCCCCTT
>CAZCQT010000447.1:0-1847 GCA_964500905.1 uncultured Moorellales bacterium | reverse complement strand
TAAATTTTTGTCCATGGATACCCTCAAGGAATTAGGATCAAAAAAAGAGACCCCGGAAGATATAGTAGAAATAAAGGAAAGCAACGCCCAACTTCTAAATGCCTTGGGTATTTTAGATATAAAAGAAAGAACCATTATAGCCCTTAAATTTGGCGCCTGTTTAAAAAATAGGGAAATTGCGGAGCTGTTAAACCTTACTGAAAATAATGTAGGAGTAATTCTATACCGTACCCTAAAAAAATTAAAAAAATATTAGAGAAAGGAAATAAATATGAGTGAAAAAACTATTGAAACCAGATTTTCCATGGATATGGATGCCTGCTTAAGCGGAATAGAAAAACAGAATGAATCAGAATCTAAGGAATATCAGATACTTTTGGAGTTTGGTAAGACATTGGCTGCTAATGATTTCAGTCAAGCTAGTCATAAGGAAGAAGTATTTGCTAAAACCTTAAAAAATATAAATGAATATGGAGGTAAGAATATTATGAGCAGATTGCTTATGGCTAAGTTTCCCGTATCTAAAATTGCAACTGTTGCCATGGTGTGCATACTGGGTTTTGGTATAATGCAAACCTCCTTTGCTCAGGAGTTGGCCGATAAGGTCCTAAAAAGCATATCCCTTGGGCATGTTACAGTTTATGAAGAAGACAGAGACAAGGTAATGCCGATTCCAGCAAAATTAACAGGGGAATATTTTGATAGGGATGGTAATCCCATAGAGGAATTTTCTCCAGATGGACCCCAGCTGTTCTATTCAGCCGATGGCAAGGTGGTAATCGGTTTCGGAGCTAAGGAAGCGGAGGAAGGAAAGTTAATAGTCAAGGATCCTGATAAATTAAATGATTACACCTGCTTTAATGTGGCACTCCCCAGCTATCTGCCAGAAGGCTTTACTTTTGACAAAGCAGAGTTTTATGAAGATGAAAATGATATTGTAAAAAACACTAAATATATTGGGCTCTACTTTGCCAACAAAGAGGCAGGAACATATATTTATATGCAGCAGCGATTGGCTGACGCAGAAACTGCATATGAAGCTGGAGGATCTAACGTTGAAGCAATCAAGGTCAATGGTGCTGATGCCATTATGTATAGCGACAGGAACCTTGACGGGGAAGCTAATGGCGTGATTTATGCCCTTTCCGGCAGAGGCGTAGTTCCTAAAAGTGAACTGCTAAAAATTGCCGAGTCAATATAGATTTACCCAGAGGTTTGCTCTGAACGAAACAATGATTTATGGTTAGACTTCTGCGGCGGATGCTTTTACAACCAGCAGATAAATTACAGTTAAAGGCTATTATTCAGCAAAGCGATTGAATAGGTATATTCGCCACTGCTATAATAGCCTTTTTTCTGCCCACTTTACCTTGATGTGTGCTAAACCAATTATGGAAACCAGATTTACGTGTACGTACTGCTGCCCTTTGGCCTTCCGATACGCCCGATGTAACTAGAAATTTATTCCTAAAATCCCTTGTTATATAGATATCTAAATGATATCATAATAATATAGTAATAATGAGAGGTGAGCCAAATGAATGAACAAATTTTGAAACCCAGATCCGGGATGGCCATGTTGTTTTTTATTCTTGCTTGTGAATTATTGTCAATTGCAGCGATTGTATTTGGGGGCATTCTGCTCGATAAAGGGGCTGGTGCGCTTGGAGGTATTCTTCTGGGGTTGGGGATAATCGGGGTGACTCTCGGGATAATCCTCATTGCCGGCTTAAAAGCAATAAAACCGCAGGAAGCCTTGGTGCTTACCCTTTTTGGCAAATACATCGGCACGATAAAGAGCGCGGGTTTTTATTTTGTAAACCCCTTTTCCGCAGCCGTAAACCCTG
>CAZCQT010000446.1:0-1917 GCA_964500905.1 uncultured Moorellales bacterium | reverse complement strand
ATAACATTTATTTGAGGGCAAGGTATTATGATCCGAGTGTAGGGAGGTTTATATCGGAGGATCCAATCCGAAGTGGGTTGAATTGGTATGTTTACTGCTCAAATAATCCGATTGCATTTATTGACCCATTTGGGCTGGATGAAATATATAATTCTGAAAAGGATGAGAAAAGATTAATACTTACTCTTGAATTAATCATTCAAAACAAAGAGGAGTATATGAAAATCCAGGGCATGTCGGAACAAGTGTTTTATGAGATTTATGGCGATACGATTACAAAAGAAGGAAAACTCGGCAGCATACATAATGCAACCAATGTGTTACGTGCAACGGCGCTGAGTAACCCACTTTTAAAAAACTCCCCTGCTATGAGTGCTATGTTTTCAGATGTTTTCAATTATGAAGGCGGAGGGACTGTACAGCATATGAATGGTCTTATATGTGTTGTCCAGTATTATAGCGAAAAAATAGACAACTATGCGCTAGACGTCAGTATGTGGAAGGGCGTTATTGGAGATAATTTAGATTTCACATATGGAGAATTATATAATATATGGTATGATGGAATTTGCTTTGTAGAAGGGACACAAATAAATACGGAGGAGGGATATAAACCCATAGAAGAAATTTGTGTCGATGATACGGTTCTTTCTATGAATGAATTTACGGGTGAAAAGGATTTTAAAAGGGTTGATAAGGTTTTTGTAAAAGCCGCGTTCGAATTAATTGAACTAAAAGTAAATGGAGAAATAGTTAGGGTAACCGCTTCACATCCATTTTGGGTAATAGGGTATGGCTGGAAAACAGCAGGGGATCTGATGGATACGGATATTCTACTTAGTGCTACAGGTGGGGACTTAAAAATCGAAGATATAAATCTTTTAAAATTTGGTTCGCCTGTTAAAGTATATAATTTTGAGGTTAGCGATTGGCATACCTATTTTGTATCTTCAAGCAACATCTTTGTGCACAATACGTGCATGACAAATAAGGAAGCAAGAATTGCTGCTGAATCTTTAGGCTATACGGAAGTGAAAGGGGTATACATTAGGGGACAACTGGTTTTTAGAAAAGGAGGCAATTATATTTCTCCCGATGCTGACCAACATAATGGAGGTATGTGGAAACTGGCGACTTCAATTAACGCATTAGGTTCCAAAAATACAAGAAAAGGAACGTACGATGAAAATTTAAATTGGATAGGAGATTGATATGTATAGTTGGACTATATCAAAATATGATCCAAAAAAAAGAAATGAACAAGGACGATTTATGGTAGATGAATGGACAGAGATGGGGGACATTGGGAAGTCCTTTGATGGCGTTTTATTAACTAAAGAGGAGTATGTGCGTATTGAGGATTTATATCTTAACGCTATTAATCTGTTTTTAGATGAATTGAAGGTAGAGGAGTTGCAAGTGACAGATCTGGAGAATTATATGAGGTTTGATGAGTTCTCTTCCGAATATTGTAGATGTCCCGATTTATACACAGAAGATTTAATATTTTTATTTAATAACGTTCAAGATGGGCAATGGCTTAACAAAACGCAGTCCTTAAATATGTGCAGATTGAATTTGAGAGGAGGTATATGGTGCAGGCTTTCGCATATTCCTTTACTTGCATTGAGATTTGGATTTGATTCTTATATGACTATAAGTAGTTATATAAACTGTGAATCTACCATTGTAAAAATTGGTGAGATGGGGTTATTTGTAGATATCAAGGGGACGTAGGAGACAGGTGTCAGATGTCAAGGGGAGATGTCAAGGGGACGGGGGTTTGACAACCTCAAAAAGGTATGATAAAATGCTTTCGAGGTGATAGAAAGGAACACAAGGGGACAGGTTCATTGTGTTCCCGGGAAACAAGCGGAAACACCCGCAATGAATATTACTATGACTACAACGGCAATT
>CAZCQT010000445.1:0-1942 GCA_964500905.1 uncultured Moorellales bacterium | reverse complement strand
CTACCTTTGGTTTGCCAGCTTGGTGGGTCCCTGAAGGCGAAAAAGAAAATCTAGAGCTCCAAGGGTATACGGTAGTAGATCCCACTACTGTTTTAATCACTCATTTAACCGAATTTATCAAGTCTCACGGTGCAGAACTACTGGGAAGACAAGAGGTTAAAGAGTTGTTGGACAAGGTGAAAGAAGCTTCCCCTGCGGCCGTGGATGAGTTGGTTCCCGAATTGTTATCTTATGGGGAAGTTCAGAAGGTTTTGCAAAATTTATTGGCAGAAAGGGTGCCAATACGTAATTTATTAAATATTTTAGAGGTTTTAGCAGATAATGCTAGAATTACCAGAGATATTGATTATTTAACCGAAAGTGCCAGAATTGCCTTAAAAAGAACTATCAGTAAGCAATATGGTGGGGTAGAAGGTAATTTAAAGGTGATTACCTTACACCCTGAACTAGAACAGTCTTTAGCAGAGGGAATGCAGAAAACTCAAAATGGTAATTATCCTGCTTTGGGGGCGGAAGCCACGGAGAAAGTTTATAATAGCTTGACTCCTTTAGTCGAAAAGATGGCCATGATGGGTCAACAGCCGATAGTTCTTTGCTCCTCTAAGGCACGTCTTTTGTTCCGTCGTTTAACGGAACGCTATTTGCCTAATTTGGTTGTTTTAGCCTATGGTGAGTTGCTTCCTGAGCTAGAAGTTGAGTCCGTTGGGATGGTGAGCATTAAATGATAGTAAAAAGATACTTGGCAAGCTCCATGCCTCAGGCTATGGAACAAATAAGAAGAGACCTTGGCTCTGAAGCTGTTATTCTGTCAACCAGAATGGTTCCTGACAGTAGCTGGAGGCGTTTTTTTGGCTTAAAACAACTAGAGGTTACCGCAGCTTTGGAGGAAATGAATTCAACAAAAAATCAAAGTTCCGAGCTCAAGAAGGAAATAAAAGAACTGGGTAAAATGGTAGAAGCATTTAAAAATGATTCACATAAGTCTACAGCTATTCAAACGCCTTCAAAGGGATGGCAAATGCTGATGCAACAACTGGGGATTGCCCCTGTTTTGGCTGAGAAACTCATTGAAGGCTTAGGTGAACCGGGTGGAGGCAAGGAAAGAGAACGATTAACCTTTCAAATTAAAAATTTCATGGAAGGCAGGACAGAAAGGAAAGAAAATCGCATTCATTGCTTTGTAGGCCCTACAGGAGTAGGAAAAACCACAACCCTGGCTAAATTGGCTACCTATGCAGCCATTTTTCAGGAAAAAGATGTATTAATGATTACTACAGATACCTACCGAATTGGTGCTGTAGAGCAACTTAAAACTTATGCGGAAATTCTGAATACTGACCTGGAGGTTGTGCTGACACCGGAAGAGTTAGTGGAAATACTGGGAAAACATCAAGCCAAAGAGGCAATTTTTATAGACACCACCGGCAGGCCTTCCTACAATAGGGAGCAATTGGTGGAGCTGAAACACTTATTAAGCGTAATTCCTCATAAAACTGTTTCACTGGTTTTGAGTTGTACCACAAAAGAACAGGATCTTGAGCAGATTGCCGAAGACTTTTGTATTATCGGCTATGACCAAATTATTTTTACTAAAACTGATGAAACCTCCACTCTGGGTTCAATTTTAAATCTTCTTTATAAAACAGGACGTCCTGTAGCTTATTTGACTACAGGACAAAATGTTCCGGATGATATCCTGATTGCGGATTCTGAAAAGGTGGCTAAATTAGTTTTGGGGGCGAAGGAATGATAAGGGATCAGGCCTTTGAGTTAAGAGAGTTAATGAATAAAAAACAGCTTACCCCCTTAATTGACGAAGCAAAGGATGGCAGCACCCGTATTTTAGCCATAGCCAGCGGCAAAGGAGGTGTGGGCAAATCTAATTTAACTATTAATTTAGCTATTGCTTCCTCTTCATTTGTAGTCGCACTAAGTACGGTAG
>CAZCQT010000444.1:0-1955 GCA_964500905.1 uncultured Moorellales bacterium | reverse complement strand
TAGTGATTGGCTCCGGCGGCAGGGAACATTCCCTGGTATGGAAGCTGGCCCAAAGCCCAAAAGTAAAAAAAATCTATTGTGCACCCGGCAATGCGGGGATAGCGGATCTGGCAGAATGTATTTCATTGAAAGCTACAGATTTAGAAGGGCTTCTGGCGTTCGCCCTTAAAGAAAAAATTGACCTCACCTTTGTAGGGCCGGAGGCACCTTTAGTAGCTGGAATTATAGATCTTTTCAGTGACGCCGGATTAAAGGCCATTGGACCTAATGCTGGAGCGGCACAAATAGAAGGCAGCAAAACCTTTGCCAAAGAGCTGATGATCAAATATCAAATACCCACAGCTAAATATAAGGTTTTTATCGAAAGGGAAGCAGCAAAAAATTACATAATGGAAATTGGCGTACCCTGCGTAGTTAAAATGGATGGGTTGGCAGCCGGAAAAGGTGTGGTAGTTGCCCACGATTTTAAAACCGCCTTGCAAGCCGTTGATGATTTCCTGCCTACTAAAAATAATTACCAGAACAGACTGCTGGTAGAAGAGTTCTTAGAAGGTGAGGAAGTTACTGTAATGGCCTTCTCTGATGGGAAAACAATCAAACCCATGGTTTGGGCACAGGATCATAAAAGAATTTATGAAGGTGATTTGGGCCCAAACACAGGAGGCATGGGGGCCTATAGCCCCACCGGGCTGGAAAGCACCCAGCTTGAGGATACAATCTATCAAAAAATCCTTTTGCCTACAATTAAAGCCATGACTCAGGAGCGGCATCCCTATCAGGGAATCCTGTATGCGGGTTTAATCCTGACAAAAACCGGACCAAAGGTTTTGGAATATAATGCTCGCTTCGGCGATCCGGAATGCCAGGTGGTCTTACCCCGCCTGGACACCGATTTAATAGAAATTGCGGAAAGCATTCTCAATGGTAGCTTGGACTCCTTAAAAATAACCTGGAGGGAGCAATCCGCTGTTTGCGTAATAATGGCCTCAGGGGGCTATCCGGGTGAGTATTCCATCGGTTATCCCATAAGCGGATTAGAAAATATCAGTTCCAGAACCCTTATTTTTCAGGCAGGTACCGCAAAAAAGGGTGAACAATTAGTTACCTCAGGTGGCCGGGTATTGGGTGTAACAGGTCTTGGCCAAACCCTGGAGGAAGCCACTACTAATGCTTATTCGGGAATAGATCAAATCCGCTTTGCCCATCGCCACTTTAGAATGGATATCGGCTGGCGTGCCTTGCATAGAAGCAAATAATTCACTTGGGCAGTTTAGAAGGGGGAGCCTTAAAATGACTTTAGTAGATCAAGGTTTTTTGTTGGCAGCAGGCTTATTCGCTTTGTACTTATGCTTTATTTTTTACCGCAGTTATAACCAAACTAAAAAGATACATAATATTTATTATCTGGCTTCCTTTGCTGTGCTGCTTGTTGCCGGACTATTATTAATTTTCTTAAGCTATGACATATTAACCAACCCCATTGTGGTAATCGCCTCGACCCTTATCCCCTTAACTCTGGCACTGGGTTTAGTTACCCAATTCTACCCTAAACAGGAAAAATACTACTTGCTATTTGTCTTGGTCGGATTAATTCTAATTGTTGGCACCCGTGTAACTGATACGGGTAAACTGGGAACGATGGTTTTGGCATTAATTCATTCCGTAGCAGGGCTGACTGTTTTTTCCGTACCCATTATGGCAGCTAAAAACAATTGGGTTACCCGGGACTTTATTGGCATTACCATAGGTGGTGCCTTGATTGGGGTAGGCGGCATTGCCCTGGGGTTTTTAAAAGCAGGCAAGCCCTTACTCTTTTTTACCGAAGAAGTGATCTTTTTCATCCTGGCACCTCTACTATTTTTAATGACTGCCAGCTTCGCCCACGGTTTTGTAAGAGGCAAGGCTTTTTAGGGGACAGGGGAAAGGAAAAGACTTTGCATGTCATTCTTTTATGA
>CAZCQT010000443.1:0-1963 GCA_964500905.1 uncultured Moorellales bacterium | reverse complement strand
TGAAAAAAGGTGAAATCCATGTGCTCCTGGGGGAAAACGGGGCGGGGAAATCCACCCTGATGAATATCTTGTATGGGGTGTATGCGGCAGATGGGGGAGAGGTAATATATAAGGGCAGAGCAATTCATGATAACAGCCCCGGCAAAGCCATTGGCATGGGCGTGGGCATGGTTCATCAGCACTTTATGCTTATTCCGGCCCTGACAGTAACAGAGAATATGATTTTAGGCATGCAGGAGGGCCCTAACCCTGTTATTAAAAAGAAAGCTGCCGTTAAAAAGATTCGGGAACTGGGGGAGAAATTTGGTTTAAAGGTTGATCCCCGTGCCTTAGTATGGCAATTATCCGTTGGCGAGCAGCAAAGGGTGGAGATTTTAAAAGCCTTATTCAGAGGGGCAGAGCTGTTAATCCTCGATGAACCAACAGCAGTGTTAACTCCACAAGAAACCCAGGAGCTTTTTGCGCTATTGCGCAGTTTGACTAAAAAAGGGTTAACGATTATTTTTATTACCCACAAATTAAATGAGGTCATGGAAATCAGCGACAGGATTACCATTTTACAAAGAGGCCGGCTAATTGATACAGTTAACACGAAGGATACGAACCAAAAGGATTTAGCAAGAATGATGGTCGGCAGGGATGTGGTGCTAAGTGTTGCTAAGGCGCCTGCCAATCCCGGCGCAGGGGTGCTGCAGGTTAAAAATATCAAAGTTAAAAATGAGAAAAAGCTCCTGGCAGTTAAAGGATTATCGTTTGAGATCAGAACGGGCGAAATTTTTGGCATTGCCGGAGTTGATGGCAATGGCCAATCTGAGCTGGTTGAGGCTTTAACGGGGTTAAGGGCAATAGAAGACGGGGAAGTTATTTATAATGGGGAGAATGTGACCAATAAGCCCCCTAGGCATTTGATTGAAAAGGGCATGGCTCATATTCCTGAGGACCGGCATCTGCGAGGCCTGGTTTTGAATATGTCGGTCAAGGAAAATATGGTTTTAGAGGATTTTTACAAAGAGCCGTTTACGGTCAATCATTTGATGAATTTTGCAGAAATTGCCGCGCACAGCAAAGATTTGGTCAAGGAGTACGATATTCGCCTGTCTTCAGAAGATATTCCTGTTGGTACCCTTTCCGGAGGTAATCAGCAGAAGGTGGTCTTAGCCAGAATGCTGCAGCGAAGACCTAATCTTTTAATCATCATGCACCCAACCCGCGGACTTGATGTCGGTGCTATTGAATTCATTCATAAACGGATTATTGAGGCCAGGGATAAGGGCGCAGCGGTGCTGGTTATCTCAACTGAATTAGAAGAGGTATTGACCCTAAGCGATAGAATCGGGGTTATTTATGAAGGTCAATTGATGGGTATTCTGGATCAAAAAGAGGCCGCGCCTGATGAGATAGGCCTTATGATGGCCGGCTCAAAAAAAATATCCTGATGAAAAAGACAGAGGTGCTCGCCGCCTCTGTCTTTTTCATCAGCGATCCCAAAGTTTTCAGGAAGAGCTGAACAGGCTGTTTATCTGGCTAAGGAAATTCTATAACCTCCACCTGATAACGAAACCTGCCGCCAGGAGCTGCAACTTCTACCACATCACCGGCTTTTTTTAGCAGCAAGGCCTTGCCGACCGGGGAAAGATAAGAAATGGTATCGTCCTCAATGGAAATTGGAAAAGGGGTTGTTAAACGCAATTCCTCTGTTTCGCCTGAATCCAGATCCTTGATTTTCACTTTGCTTCCAATTGTTACAAAAGGAAACCCCTTGGTATTTTTAGTGGTTACCGTGTTATTGATTAAATGATTGATCTTTAAGATATATCCTTCCAAAAAATCGCTAAATTGTTCTCTTTCCCTGGTGGTCTCAGGAAACAATTCCTCAATCAGTTGTTCTTTATTGTCTTCCAGGCTGACTAATGGGCGATCAGGCTTTCAAAAACAGGTTTTGACATCTTATACTGAACTGCCA
>CAZCQT010000442.1:0-1964 GCA_964500905.1 uncultured Moorellales bacterium | reverse complement strand
CAACCTCGGCAGTTTTTGCAGCCTTGGATATATTGCCATCATGTTTTTCCAAAAGGGCGTTAAGGTACTTTGTCTCAAAGTTTGTTACCCATTCTTGTTTTGCTGTGTGAAAAGGTAAATCAAACAACATTTTGTCTATATTTGCTTTGTCATTCTCCAGTAGTTTTACGGGTAAATCCTCGGGAGTAATTAACTCCGTTTCGCAAAGTGAAATTGCCCTTTCCATAATATTACGCAACTCCCTGACATTACCCGGCCAGTTATAGGCCTGAAGAATTTTTAAGGTTTCAGGGGTGACCCCTTTTATGCTCTTGCGGACCGCCTTGGCAAATTTGCGGCTAAAATGATGAATCAATAAAGGGATGTCCTGCTGTCTCTCCCTTAAGGGCGGAAGCCTTAGATTAATTACGTTAATTCTGTAATACAAATCATCCCTGAATTCTTTTGCCTTAATAGCCTCCTCCAAATCCCGGTTAGTAGCGGAAACCAATCGAAAATCAACATTAATTTGTTGGTTACCACCAACCCGCCTAAAGGAACGCTCTTCTAATGCCCTTAATAGTTTTGCCTGTAAAACAGGACTCATTTCGCCAATTTCGTCTAAAAAAAGTGTTCCTTTATCAGCCAGCTCCATTAAGCCCTTTTTGGTTGCATGAGCACCCGTAAAGGCTCCTTTTTCGTGGCCGAAAAGCTCACTTTCAAGTAGATTATCCGGCAAGGAGGCACAGTCTACAGGTATAAAAGGACCAAAACAGCGATTGCTGTTTTTATGAACGCTCCTAGCTATTAATTCCTTCCCTGTACCGCTTTCACCTACAATTAAAACAGCGGCTTCACTGTTGCCTAATTTACCGATGGTACGAAAAATATTCTGTAACCCGCCATTTGCACCAATAATATTTTCTGTATGTAGGGGCTCCTGGATTTGCATTCTCAATAAACGATTTTCTTCTCTTATTGCTTTTTCTTTTAAAACGTTTTCAATTATAATTTGCAATTCATCAATAGAAAAAGGTTTTGCTAAATAATCTTTAGCCCCACCCTTCATAGCCCTTACCGCAGTATCCACGCTGGCAAAACCAGTAATAACAACTACACTCGCATCAACACTAAGATCTTTAGCCGCTTCTAAAATTTGAAACCCATCTACTTCCGGCATTTTTAAATCCGTTATAATCAGATCCGGCTGAAGCCTCTCCATTTGGGCAATAGCCATTGCTCCTTCAGTAAAACTTACTGGTTTGTACCCCATTTTCTCTACTACCCGAAAGCAAGTTTCTAACATATCCGGTTCGTCATCAATAAGCATAATTACCTTGGCATTTTCCATTTTCTACTCCTTCTCCTCATTTAACCTGGGCAAAAAAATACTAAACTTACTGCCTTTACCTGGTTCACTTGACACAGTAATTGTACCCCCATGATCCCCTACAATCTTTAAACTAACAGGCAGGCCCAGGCCGGTACCCAAGTCCCTGCTTTTGGTACTAAAAAAGGGATCGAAAAGCTTATCAAGGGTTACTTCCGGCATCCCTTCACCTGTATCTTCTATATCTAACCGAACCATTTTTATCTTTGGTAAATCCTCACAAGTGATAATAAGATCCCCGCCTTGGGGCATGGCATCGCCTGCATTCGTAAACAGATTTACAAACACTTGCTGTAGCTGTTCGCCATTTCCTTTTACAAAAAAAATTTTACTTAAATTTACCTGAAATTTGATTCCTTTCTTAAAAAATTGCCTTTTAAACCAATCAACAGCTTCCAAAATCAAGGCATTTAAATTGATTAATTCAATTTCTTCAGCGGGAGGTCTGGTAAAAGTAAGTAATCCCTTAGTAATTTGGGCAACTCTTTCGGTATGCTTTTTAATTATTTCCAAATCCTTCACTAATTTAGGAGGCAATTCGTTTTCTGCCTCTAAAAATATCAATCCTAATCTGGCACTAATAACCCCTATAGGG
>CAZCQT010000441.1:0-1965 GCA_964500905.1 uncultured Moorellales bacterium | reverse complement strand
TGTGTATAGCCAAACTGTTCCCTTAATTTTTTTAGCCTTTTGCCTAACATAAGGGCACCTCCAAACAATTCTTTAAATATATAGTACTAAATTAGTAGGTACAAGAAACGCATACTCATAAATACAGTAATTGAACTTGACTACTCACCTGACGAGTAGTATAATTACAATAATTTATGGGTTAAGTAGACGGGGTTATTGTAATTGTTTTCTCATTTCCAGGGGGTGGAAATTGTATAAGAGTTGTTAGATTTTCTTGTAATTGTGACATTTTACATAATTCTAAATTTATGGTGCGTATTAGAGCAATACTGTGCACTAAAATTATAGTTAAATTATTAGGTTGGTGTTTTCTTGAAATATTCAAAGCTCTAGGAGCTAAAAGAAGGGGGGCATAATCAGGACAAAAACGTTTTATAAGGAAAAAGGGTCTTTGTTTTTTCGGGTTAGTAGGACAGGCTTTAGAAAATGAAAAGGGGGATAAGAAGGATGAGGAAAAGGTTTGGTATTATTTTGATAATGCTTAGCTTTCTTGTATTGGGCTTAGTTAGTGGGTGTGGGGGAAATATGGGTGGAGAGGATTCCGCTGGTTTACCTCCCGGGATGCCCCAGATAAAGTCCGTTGATTTTGTAATCAAAAAGGTAGATAGTATGCCAAAGGTTGATGGTGACCCCGGTGATCCACAATGGGATAAAGCTACTTGGGTATCTGCAGGCTATACATCTCTTAAGGGTATTTATACGGATGATGAGATAGCCTTTCTCTATAAAATAGAAGATCCCACTATGTCAATCGTTACCCCTGATAGTTGGCAGTATAGGGACGGGAAATTTGTGCGTTTTAGGGAAATAGCTAAAGAAAATGGGATTGATCCAATACCTTATGGCACCTATGATATGGTGAATATGGTCTGGGAAACGAGTTCCTTGGTGGTTGCTATAATTTTTGCCATGAGGATGAGGATGGAAAAGACAGGCATGTTGTGCCACCCGGTTCAAAAGCTGATCTTTGGATTTTCCTGAACAAGCATGGTTACGGTCCAGCTATGTCTAACGAAACAGGCTGGCCCTTGGGGTACCTAGGTGCTTATCAGCAGGATGGGGAAATTAGCTTTATAGAAAATGACCCGAAAAACCCATTCCAAGTAACGGGTGGAACCTTTAACTTTATTGGCTGGGCCGAGGAACGGATTCAAACAAGTTTCGATAATCCTGACTATTTGGGTGCTGCTCATAGCACCGAGACCGGGGAATATTGCTTGAACTGTCATACAACAAAATTTGTTGAAGGTAATAGTCTACAAGGTAAAAAGGGGCAAATGCCATATCGACGTAATGCTGTTGGCTATGAAGGCATGTATGCAACAGCACCTGAATACATCAAAATAAATCCTAAAGATTATGCCGATGCGGCGGTCATTACAAATAATGATATTGAAAGTGGTAGTGCCGTAAAAATTTCCAGCCTTACAGAAAATGAAATCGTAGCCGCCTGGGCAAAATATGAAGATCTAAATTGTCTTGTTCCAGAAATTATTCTTCAAGAGCCTACGGAAAATCTTAATCAAACTTTAGTAGGTGCTCAGTGGTCTGATGGATACTGGACAACCGAGGAAAAATGAAACCAGCCGTGGGGAAAATGCATTTTTAAGCGACAGGAACTGGACGGTGGTGTCCTCCCAAAGAGTAATGCATGATGGTGTCGTAAAAAGGAGATCTGTAAAACAACAGTGTTTTCATTGTATAGATCCTGCTTGCGTTTCCGCGTGTATGTCAAAGGCTATTATAAAGACTAAAGAAGTGCCTGTGGTTTACGATCCCAAACTTTGCGTAGGTTGTCGGTATTGTATGTTAGCATGTCCCTTTAACATATCTAAATACGAGTGGGAAAAAGTACTGCCTTCAGTAACGAAATGTCATTTTTGTTATGAAGGGATAGCTAATGACGAGCAACCTGCCTGTATT
>CAZCQT010000440.1:0-1966 GCA_964500905.1 uncultured Moorellales bacterium | reverse complement strand
AAGGTAGGAGTGGTCTCAGCGATTTCGTCTAAAAAGAGGGTGCCATTATTGGCAGTCTCAAAACGACCAATTCTTTCAGTTACTGCACCTGTAAAGGCACCTTTGGTATGTCCAAAGAGTTCAGATTCTAATAAAGTCTCAGTAAGTGCAGCACAATTTACCTTAATATAGGGGGAGTTCTTGCGAGAACTAAGTCTATGGATTGCGTTGGCAATTAGTTCCTTGCCCGTTCCGGTGTCCCCGGTGATCAACACATTGGCTTCCGTTGGAGCAACAGATTCAATTAATTGGTAAACCTTCATCATGGGATCACTAACACCAATTAAACCAAGTTGCTGGAACTTGACAGAAGCCCCAGGGTAATATTTTTTTTGGTCAGAAAATATCTCCAACCCCCCGATAATATTGCCTTCTTTGTCTTTTAAAGGCATGGCGGCGATTCTCAGTAAAATAGTTTCGCCTCTTTTATTTTTAATAACAATTTCTGAAGCATAGCTAGTTGCATCCTTTTCGAAGGCAACTTTCAAAGGGCAATCATTGAAACAAAAGGGGCTATTGAATAACTCATAGCACTTTTTACCTATAGCCTCCTCTGGATTCCAACCGGTAATTTTTGCTCCGGCTGGATTCAATCTTTTAATAATAAAATCTTTATCCACCGCAAGTATACCATCATGGAGGCTATTAACTATAAATTCATAACTAAAGTTAATATTCATTTTTATCCCTCCGCGGATAACGATTGTTGCTTTCAATTAAATTCATTCGCCCATTGAGCGCTTATTCCTGCAAAAAAGTAATTCTTTATTCTACAAGCAGGAATTGTTATTTTAATATGGAAATAAAACTATGAACATTTAGACAGTCTATGCTAGTTGGGGCATCGTCATTGTGGTTTTAAAATAAATTTTATTGGGGGTTATTGGAATGGGAAAGGTGGACTTCTATAATAATATCATGGATACTTTGCCGGAATTATTTCCTCCTGATCTGGCGGCGATAACTTTATCAAATGAAACGCATTTTGTCAGTATATGGGGAAAGCCGGGAAATGATCTGGGTAATGCACTAAAAAAGTACATCTATCCTGGTAAAAAACTTGGCCCTGAGGTGATGCTTGGTCAGGTTGCCTCACAGAGAAAAAAAATAGTAAAATATTTTGCACCCGGCAAAAGCATCTGCGGTTTACCCTATCTAGCGGTAGGCGTACCCCTTTATGAGGATGGAACTTTTGTGGGGGGGATTTGTGCCGTAAGAGAGGAAACTATCTTGGAAACCTTAAATCGCTGTAAGGCTTTGCTGGAGGCTGATACCTTATTGAGGCCAAGTATGGATAATGTTATTTCCAAGTTAGCCCAATTAATTGCCAGCTATGATGCTACAAGAACCATAGCAAACAGTCTACAAGATATTACTCAAAAATCTTCGCTTTTAGGGCTGAATCTCTTGCTTTCCTCATATGACACTAAATATGCAGATTGTAGTCCCTATGATGTGGCAAGGGAAATACAGATAGTAACTAAGGACTGTAGTAACTTAAATGAAAAGGTCGTCAGCTTGCTCAATAATTTTGATGCAAATGCAACCGACTTGACTCTATCTATTCGACATATTGAAACAGCTGTATCCCAAACCTCTAATTCAATTCAAAAAATTTTAGATTATTTAACGGAGCAGTCCAATTTATATGCTCATACCAGTTTGGATTCTAATATAGGTGTAAAAGAATAATTTTTAAAAAATAGTAGCAGAGATAGATGGTTATTGGATTTCTAGGAAAATGATATTTTGAAAAAGGGGAAGGACCCCATGTGAAAAGTGACACCCTTATTTAGTGAAGTGGTTAGTAAGTGATCAACTTTCAATGAAATGAAACTAATTGAAGGTGTGAACTAATAATGCCGGAGACAAAAACACCTGTTTAGTGATCACCACCCTAAGCCCCATGCAAAAGGCCGAAGATTTG
>CAZCQT010000439.1:0-1968 GCA_964500905.1 uncultured Moorellales bacterium | reverse complement strand
AAAGGATTTGGCTAGATCCTTCATTGCCTCAGCAATCATTTTTCTTACTTCATTCTTATCAAAACCTGTTTCCGATTTACCGGAGTTCTTTTCCATAATAAAAGACACCCCATCAAAGAGGTTAGTCAGGCGGCCTAAGAATAAGCTTCCTTTACCAATTACCATCACTTTTTCCAGGCGGCCATCTAAAATCATTTCTCTGGCAAAGCCTATAAAGGGAACACCGGAAGGAATGTGACCTTGGGTAGGAGCATAACCGGGTATGCCAAAGCGTTCGACTTCGTTGGCCAGCTCTGATTTTTCAAAATCCCCTCTTCTGACCCCTAAGGCAGCAATCATTTTGTAATTAGCATTAGGTACATCCCCCGCACCGGCAGGTACAGTAATTTCGGGATTTTGCATTTCAGGTGAAAATCGATCAATTTGATTTAAACTCAAACCAATTTTATCAATGGGATCTGTTACTAAAGCCTGCATAACTGCTTGGGGTGAGGAACCCGAGCCAATTTTATGGCGGCCAATACCATCGGTGCGGATAACCGGGTTCACACCATCATTTTCTCCAATATGAACTGCAAAGGTCCCCAGCACATCCTCCATGACAGGCATATCTTTTTTAATATGATCCCTAGAGTTCATCCCTAATTTAGCACAGGATCCTCCAGCCACAACGACCACATTTTGATAAACTCCCGATTGAGCCAGAGCAGATGCGGTAACTAAGGCATGGGCCGGAGCAGCACAAAAGCCTCTGGTATCCGAGCCTGTGGCATTAACACAGCCGCAGATTTCACCGATAGCTTTTGCGAAGTTGCCTCCTCCTCTTTGGTTCATATCGCCGCAGGCTTCCTCGGAGCATTCTACGATATATTCAACCTCTTCCGGCTTTAGTCCGCTTTTAGCAAGCAAATTCTTCAATGCAATAACGGCGGAAGCCTTACTCACCAGGTTTTCAAATAGAACATCCTGTGATAAAGCCACATCAAATTCATGGGCTCTTTTAACACAACCAATTAATTGATCATTTTGATACATGCCCTCCGCAATTCCATTGGCCACTAACTTTTCTATTTCTTCTTGAGAAGCAGGGTTTTTATCCAATTTAGCCAGTTCTTTAATATCACCAAGTACGGGGTGAGCCAAAAGCTTTTCTTTTACTTGAGTCTGGAATCCTTCTTCCAATAAAACCAAATCAAAGGCATCTACTGCCTTCATCAAACCATAAAATTCATCCTGGGGAGTAATTTCACCAAAATTACCAAAGCGTCCCGCGTTCTGTACTAAGTTTTCATACCAAGGCTTTGGGGTGCTTGCCAACACATCCGGCTCAAGATTACCAATGTAAACCTGATTTGGAGGATATGCCACCACTTCATCAAAGCTCCTTAAGTGAGCCGGCAATTTTTTTAAATGATCCCCATCAGCATGCTTCAGGCGTTCCGTAATCTGGGTAGTACCTTGATGAATTACCATATCCGGAGCATGAATCAAAGTATAACTTGCACCTTTCACCACTGGATAATTCATTCTTTCACCTCCGCAAAGTTTAAAACTATAAAAATTACATTCCTTAACATAGAAACAAAAGGGACATCAAAGATGTCCCTTTTGTTTAAATCAAGCAAGGTATTTTAGCACCTTTTACGTCCTTCAACTGTTCCTGATTAAAATGGAATGTTCCGGACCAACAAAAGGAAACCTAGTCCTCGAATACTGTTTGTAATTCTATTTCAGTTTCCAGTGCTCGCAATGCTTTTCTTACCAATTTTCTTCTTAACTCTTTCTCATCCTTGGGAGACATATTAGGATTACCCAAGGGGTGAGGAATCGCAATAGTAGGCACAATTCGGTTGGCTCCCACCGTTTGGGAAATAGGTACTATTGTACACATATGAACAACCGGCAAACCTGTACTTTCAATTGCTTTTACCATCGTTGCACCGCAACGAGTACAGGTGCCTCAGGTGG
>CAZCQT010000438.1:0-1968 GCA_964500905.1 uncultured Moorellales bacterium | reverse complement strand
GTCGTAATAGGAATCTGTCAGTTTTTCTTCCTCTTTACTGTAGCCAATAGCAAACAAACCCTGTTTTTCATTATAAAGGGGAGCAAAATCCATTTCGATAAAGATGTTTTGTATTTCCTCTATCAAGGCTTCTATCTCATTGCATATGTCTTCTACATTGCTCAGCACTTGTCCAATTGCTTGTATTTCCTTTTGAGAAAAATCCTTGTCCCGGTGAGAAATTTTTTGAAGAATGTCCTGATAGCTCTCTCTCAACTCTGTAAGACTGATTGTTTCCGGATCGATTTTATCATCAACCAGTTGTTTTAAGTCAACTGAAATAGTTGCCGCAGGCAATAGCTTTGAAACTTCCTCCGCTACTGATGCGGCCATTTCAGCCAACTTTGAAGCCCAGCGGTCTTCCCCAGGCACTTCATATTGCATGTTTCCCAAAGCAGCAATTTTTTCATTTGTAACAAGAGGTGCCTCTAACCAAGCTGCAAACTCCATTGTCTGCCGTTTATCTGAAGATACAATTTTAAAAGTATCCTCCAAACCATTTAAAAGCTCCTTACCCCACAAAGGCCTTTTCAGATAATCCCTAAGACCCTGCTGAATTACCAATAGATAGCCGGCTAAATTTCCGCTATCAACGGTTGATACGAAAAAGGGCCTTAAAGGTTCCAGAGTTACAGTGTGATACCAATTAAAAAGATGTCCCTTCCATGTCTCCATTCTTCTGATTGTATTGATTGTATTTTTAATTCTCTTTACCAAACCTGTGGTGGTTAAATAACCAAAATCTCTGGCTGCAAGTGTTGCCAATAATAAAAACCCTATATTGGTAGGGGAGGTTCGCAACGCCAAGCCATTGCCCGGGTTTAATTGATAATTATCCGGGGGTAGAAAATTATTGTCTTCCCCCGCAAATTCCTCATAGTAAGCCCAAGTTTTTCTGGCCAATCTCCGCAGGGTATTTTGCTCCCCCCGATTTAATTCTTTTTTTGGTTCCTCAATTTTTTTACTGACACCAAAACCCAGCCAACCAGCACCAATCCAAAGTAATATAAATGGCAGGACATATGGCAGATTGGCGGGCTTAATTAAAATTGTGAGCAAAAAAAGAAAAAACCCGGCTATGAATGATATTCGCATTCGCTTTAAATAACCCCAAAGATCGTTTTTAATGCTTTTTTCAGCATCTGCAGCCGTAACCCATTCCAAGAGGGACCTTCTGGAAACATAGACCCTGTAAAGAGTTCTAATTGCAGCATCCATTAGTAGCCCTGCCTGATGAGGCAAAAATGCCAGCAACAGCAAAGAACGATACAATACCTCCTTAAGCCTAATTAGGAAAAAATACGGCATTACAGAGCGTAGTGCTTGATTAAATTCATTCACCATCGGCAGAAAAAAAGGAATCAATGCCAAGCTTAATAATATAGAGGGGCTACCGGGAAACCACACTGCTCCTATAAAAATCAGCAACAGTTGGCTGGGAGGTAAAAAACTCCTTCTGATGTTATCAAAGATCTTCCATTTTGACAGGGCCGTCAAAGGGTTTTTAACCCTTTGACCTTTGCCGAAAGGAATCCAAGCGAATAACCAGGGAAGAAGCTGCCAATCACCTCTGGTCCAGCGATGAAGTCTTGCGGAAAAGGAGGCATATGTAGCCGGGTACCCATCTACCAACTCCAAATCGGTGGCCAAACCTGTTCTCAAAAAACTACCTTCCAATAGATCATGACTAAGGATGCTTTCTTCGGGCAAAGTCTTTCTTAGCAAGGAATCAAACACTTGCAAATTGTAAATCCCCTTGCCTGTAAAAATACCTTCACCGAATAAATCCTGATACAAATCAGAAATGGCTGTGGTATAGGGATCAATACCACCCTCCCCCGCAAACAAGCTTGAGAAAACCGACTGATTTGCCTCCTTAATACCAACCCCAATCCTTGGCTGAATCAGACCATAACCTTCCTTAACAAT
>CAZCQT010000437.1:0-1971 GCA_964500905.1 uncultured Moorellales bacterium | reverse complement strand
CTATATTGCACGGGGAGGTAGCCTATGTATAATTCTCTTTTTGCAGCCCCTATTACAAAAGACAGCCACCAGGAACAGCCTGATTCCAAAAAAATCAAATTTCATTATGAAGAACCATATCTTGCATTAAAAATGGGAAGAAAGTTAGCCCGATACCTAAATGAATTAGATAAAGAAAGCAAAAGAACCTTAATCGCTCTTTGCATTGGTACCGACAGATCAACCGGTGACAGTCTCGGCCCCCTGGTAGGTACCAAGTTAAAGGCATCTGCCGCCTGTCTGGAGGTCTATGGAACCTTAAACAAACCTATTCATGCCACCAATCTGAGAGAAAACTTGGCGGAGATTCAAAGAATACATCCTGATTCCCTGATTATTGCTATTGATGCTTGCTTGGGCAAATCCGAAAACATTGGACAAATTACCCTCTCCCTCGGATCACTAAAACCCGGTGCAGGAGTAAAAAAAATGCTACCTCCTGTGGGGGATGTCCATTTTACCGGCATTGTCAATGTGGGCGGCTACATGGAATATTTTGTTTTACAAAACACCCGATTAAGCCTGGTATGGGATCTGGCGGATTTAATCGCCGCCAGCATTAGCCATGGGCTTTTATTGCGTAAGTTTTGGATGCAAGACATTTCATCAACCGCTTCCCGTTAGGCCCCGGCTATTCTTCTTTTTTACCCTTAATGGATCCCGTCATCTGACAATGACCCTGAAAAACAGCACCCTCATCAATTACAAGGTTTTGCGCTTTTAAATCTCCATAAATCCGTCCGGTAGCCGCTACTTCTATTTTACCAGAAACAGAAACATTGCCTGTAATTTCTCCGGCAATTAAGACATTGCGTCCCTGTAGATTACCTTCTACTCGCCCTGCCTCACCAATTAGTATGTCACCCTCTGTTTGGACTTCTCCTTCAACCTTACCATCGATTCTTAATGCCGAAGAAGCTTTAATTATACCCTTAAAGTAGACATCCTTTCCTATAAAGGTGCCTACCTGATCGAACTCAGGAATTTCCCTCTTTCTAAGCATATACCTTCCTCCACTTCTAGTCTTTGAGAATCAACCTGGGATCTATAAAATCCCCATCCTTTTTAATGCGAAAATCTAAATGAGCACCGGTAGATCGGCCGGTACTGCCAACTCGTGCTATAGACTGCCCTTTTTCAACCTTATCTCCTACCTTTACCAATAAGGATGAATTATGAGAATATTGAGATTCGTAACCATTATGATGATCTATAACTACAACCCGGCCCCAGCCCAATTGACTGCCTGCAAAAACCACAGTTCCTTTGCCTGCAGCTGTAATTTCTGTGCCAAAGCCAGCGGCAATATCAATTCCTTCATGCAATTCCTTGCCCTTCCCGGTAATAGGATTTGTTCTCATGCCAAACCCTGAAGTAATTCTCCCCTCAAGAGGCCAAGCATCCGGAATCGCAGCTAAATATTCCAGCCTGTCTTCTACTTCCACCAGTAATTGTTCCAAGTCTACTTTCTTTTTTTCCGTACGTTCTTGCAAAGCATCAAAGTTTTCAGCCACTTCACCTATGGACAATGCCTCTCTACCACTATAAAGCTGAGCACGAGAAGCGGGTGTAACTTCTTTTCTAAGCTCAATATTTTTTAGTCTGGCTTCGTCTTGAAAATCCTCCGCTGCAAAAACGGTTGATGCATCTTCATCATACTGGGCGTTTTCGTTATCGCGAATATTCCATTGAAGAGGCTCCAGTCCGCCACCAACACCACCTAGGCCTTCCAGCATAGCTTCCTCTGCCTTATCTTCCAGCCCAACCATCGCTCGCACCTTGTTTTCCAGTTCATTTACCGTTTCCAGCTTAGACTCCAACAGCTTAGCTTGATCCTGCAATTCTTCAATCATTTTTTCCTGAGCAGCATTAACTCCCTTTAAGAACTGCAAGGATTCTATTTCCCCCAAGGAAATAAAATAACCATAGCTA
>CAZCQT010000436.1:0-1973 GCA_964500905.1 uncultured Moorellales bacterium | reverse complement strand
TAGGTACCTTTGTAGGCGGGGCAGATGTAATAGGAAAATTTCTGAATACCTTTTTCTAGCTAGAAAAGAAAGTAATAAAGACAAACCTCGTGCGTCTTTAGATCACCAAATTTTATTATGGTAAAGTCCACTTTTCCCAAAAATAACGGGTCTTTTTTATGGTTTTCGCTTAAACAACGCAGTTAAAATTCCAGCAAATTATTTTTTGTAGATTTAACACACCTTTTAAAAAAGTATATTGCATTTATTCTGGGGATAGTTTCAGTCATTCATCCTTTTCCATAAAGTAGTGCGGCTAATCCCTAGCATTTTTGCAAGTTTTGTTTTGTTATACCCTAATTTAGCATCAAGTTTAGTTATGATTTGTTGTTCCATCTCTTTGATAGTCCCAATTTTTATGATTAGCTGTTCTCCCATTTCTACACCCGCCAATTGTTCATTGTCAAAATTAAATGAAAGCTGCTCCAATAGGGTGGACTTTGAATCAATACTTGTGCCATATAAAGTAACAAATCTTTCAACAAAGTTTTCCAATTCCCTAACATTACCTGGCCAGTTATAATTTTTCATTCGTGTTATCAACTCTTCTGGAATATCGTTGATTTTATTTGCCCTGCCCTGATTTAATTTGTTTATAAAATGACGTGCTAAAAGTTCAATATCATTATCCCGTTCCCGTAAAGGAGGCAATTTTAGCGGCAAAACATTAAGCCTAAAATATAAGTCTTGACGAAAACCTTGTTTAAGCACCGAATATTTAAGGTCCTGGTTAGTTGCTGCAATTATACGAACATCTACAGGAACGACTCTATCACCACCAACACGCATTATCTCTTTTTCCTGTAAAACCCTAAGCAACCTAGATTGTACAGACAATGGTATTTTATCAATCTCATCTAAAAATATAGTGCCACCATGAGCAAGTTCAAAATAACCTATTTTTCCGCCTTTTCTAGCTCCAGTAAAAGCCCCTTCTTCATAGCCAAAAAACTCACTTTCCAAAAGATTTTCAGGTATAGCTACACAATTAATTGCTACAAAAGGACCCGCATTTCGATTGCTAATTTGATGGATACTCTGCGCGAACAACTCCTTACCTGTTCCGCTTTCTCCATAAAGCAGAATTGTTGAATCTGTTTTCCCAAAATGCTTAGCCATCTCAATTATCTTGCCCATTGTCTGACTAGAGGTAACAATATCTGAAAAAGAAAACTTTGCTATCAACCCTTTACCATGGGTTTGCCTGCGAATTTTTTGTTCTAACTGCTGCAACTGCCTAACTTCCCTAACTGTAATGACAATACCTAAATTCCCCTCTTGAGAAACAATCGGGATGCGATCCACTAAATATTGATTTTCTTTTAACTCCACTATCTTGCCCTTGCAGGGACTTAAATCATCAAAAATCCTCCAACAGGGCTCCTTAGTCAACTGGGCCAAATCAATTTTGGGAAGATCATTCTCCCTATCCAGTAATCGCTTCGCTGCAAGGTTTGTCACTAAAATCTGTTGCTGTTCATCCACCAAGATAATAGCATCATCAATAGTCGCCATTAGTGATTGCATTCTTTTAATATGCTCTATGTCTTGCCGTCTAATATCAATTACATGCATTGCACGAAGTATGGCCTGCTTAATACTACGCTTGCTAGCATGTATTAGTATTCCTTTCATCCCCATTGCTTTGGCAAGCTTTACACCTAATTGGCCTCCCCCGACTATTATTCCCATTCCATCGGAGTATGCTCGAATAATTTGCTCTTGTAATTCCTGATAACTTTGGTACGGGTATTGCTTGACTTCAATCTCCAAAATACTGGTAACTGTCTCCAATTCTAAATCCTCCATGATGCCAGCTGAGCTTAGAAAAGCTATTTTACTACCATAATTTTTCGATTCCCAAAAAGCTCTCAAAACATCAAAATCACTGGCCTCAGCTACAATTACAGGCACCTTTACCTTGGCTTTAATTG
>CAZCQT010000435.1:0-1981 GCA_964500905.1 uncultured Moorellales bacterium | reverse complement strand
ATACGATCGTGTCCTCTTTTTGTATTTATCAAATTGTGTTCCCATTTAAAAACCGCAAATGCACCTTCGCTAACTACTGCCAATACTGCCTTCGCGGCTAACACCGCCGCCGAGGTGCCGCCATAATCATCACTCTAGCCTGACCACTTAACAATCATTAAAACACTGCATTTATGGACTTGCTTCCTTGAATCGATAAAATCATGTTTTTGCTCAATGGATTTTGTCCATGAGAGCTAAAATCCTTGATGCATAAGGGGTTTCAGCTAAATCACTTTTTTGCACTGGACTCTATAGAAAACTTACAATCTGCATTTTCCGTTTTTTACTTTTCTCTTTCAATAGCTTGGAATGCTTCTGCTTTGCTCCCGGTAGTGGAACGAATCGAGAAAGCAATGTTTACAATATGGTCCGATATCCTTTGCAATGAAAACAGAACAGAATAAATGCTATTTGACACCTCAACAGGGTACATCTCGGAACTTAGACGTACCACATGTTTGTCGCGCGTGGATGATATTAGTGCATTAATTCTTTTTTGCAGGTTGGAAATTTCCTTCAGGTTTTTGGTTGTGCGCTTTGTAAACGCATCAAACCCTAAGTCGAACATCTCTGATATGTCCCTGTAGATTTGGTCAAACTCGGCTTTGGTCTGATCTAAAAACTTAACATTGTTTCCCTTCATGTAGTTGGTTTCTTTTACGATAAGAACCGCATAATCCCCCAGCCGCTCAACATCGTTTGTTACATGATGCAATCCTCCTATCAGTTTTTCATCATTAGCTGATTTAGTAACTGACGAAATTTTAATGAAAAAGCTTGTGAGCTTATTTGTCAAGAAATCAATACGATCTTCAACCGTAGCGATTACTTTGCTTTCACTCATATCTTCGTTGAGCAGTGAAGCAACAGAGCGGTCAATGTTCTCCTTTGCGAGAATCAGCATATCGTACAGCTCCTTTAATGCTTGTTCAATTGCAATCGCCGGGGTCTGTAAGAAACTCTCGTCAATATATGACACTTCTTCCAGATTATCCTCCTTATCTTTCACCAAATTTGTCGATAAATTCACTAACGGATTAATAAATACGAGCAATACTAAGGTGTAAAGAGTATTATAAATTAGGTTAAAAGTTGCAAGACTAAACTGGGGTTTTCCGGGGAATAGACTTTCAAACATGCTGGTAATGGGTGTCCTGAAAACAATCAGAATAACCGTAAATGCTATCGCACCAATTACACTGGTAATTAGATGAAATAATGCGATTCGTTTTCCGTCAGCATTCGTGGTTAGGGATGCCATAATTCCGTCACTGCATGTTCCGATATTTGCTCCCATCACCAAGAAAAATGATTGATCTATATTATGAATTACTCCCGTAGCCAAGAAAGCGATAAAAACACCGGTTGCAGCCGTAGATGACTGTATGACAGCTGTAAAAAGGATACCTAATACCATTAGCAATATGGGGTTTTGCATGATTTCATATTTGAATACTTTAGAGAGTTGAATGCTAAGAGTTGAGTCTGGTCCGCCGATTGCGAATTCCATCACTTCAAGCCCGATAAACAGCATTCCAAATCCTATTAAAAAAGGTGCAATTTTATTAAGGAATTCGCTATTTGTGGTAAAAACAATAAGGACACCAATAAACGCAACCGCCGCAAAAACAGAGCTAATGCTAAAGCCGCCTTGGCTGATGCCTGAAAGGGCAAATATAAATGCTGTAAGCGTTGTGCCTACTTTTGCACCTAAGATAAAACCTGCGCCTTGTTTGATAGTTACAATTTTCGCATGAGCCAATCCGACTGTCATGATCGAAGTGGCTGAAGAAGATTGAACAAGCGCAGTAGCCCCGATTCCGATTCCGTAATTAACGACTCTGTTTTTGTCCATTTTTTTAAAAAGGCTTCGTATTCCTGAGCCTGCGCTTTGTTCCAACCCAGAGCTCATCTGCTTCATGCCAAACATAAATACAGC
>CAZCQT010000434.1:0-1985 GCA_964500905.1 uncultured Moorellales bacterium | reverse complement strand
ACCCCTATCGAATAGTGTATGATAATCTCTTCTTAATAATAAACCATTAACAATCTCATGAGGACCATTAAGACTAAATGGTTTAATATGGGCTGCCTCTAATACCGGCAATGTTTTTTCCCCGGTTATTGCACACCTTCGCTGATAGGCATCTGTGATCAATACTTTAAATGCGCCCTGGCCGATTCTTGGTTTAATGATTTGTTCTTTTCCATATAAATTTGCTAATGGACCTTCTGCGCTAATAATTTCATACTGATCATTCAATGTCCTCTCCGAGGCAACCAGTTTTGCCCCATTTTGTTTAGCTAGGTTTTGTTGCACCTGTTTATATAAAGTTTTACCATAATATTCAGATGTATCATAACCTTTACCCTGGACAATACCCGGTTTCCAATCATCCGGAACAGGAATCCAATCATTTTTATCCCAGAAGAAAGGGGTGGATAATATGACACAACCAATTTGGGGATCTGGATCCTTATGTAGGTCCGTCTCAATTCCAATAAGTTCCTTGTTCCATTCGCTATTCCAAAGGCCTCCCAGGCCAAGGATGAAGGCAACCTTGAAAAACTCAGGAAAAATCCCCCGCCAACAATAAAGTTATTAGGACTGTGCAATTTAAATAAAAACAGTTCACCTTCTTTTAAAGCCCTAAAGGTTCCCTTTCCGCTGGGTTTCCAAAAATTAATCTCTTCACAATTTTCCTCTTTTAAGGTAGTAAACCAATCATAGTCCGTGACGCCCACAAACATTTTCAAAACCTCACACCACCTTTAATTGGAAATCACATAAGATATACTTCAATCATTTTGGAATAATTCCTGCTTTTTCGAATATTTTTGCTTCCATCGCAGGTTTTCGTAGATTTCATCATTTTTCTGTAGAAGGACAAGATAACAGGTGGGGGTATCATCACAATATTATGACGATACCCCCACGAAAAAAATTTATCAACCACTTTTGTTTTTCCCGATTATCACTTCAATTTTGCCTCACGCACATCCAGCTTTTCTTGTAGTCCAGCTAGAATTATTGTAAAATAAGTATGAAATAATTAACCATTAATTGGGGGATGCTTCTATGATCATTAAATCATTAACTTGCTCAAGAAACGATTATAGTACTATTACTAACCTTGCAAAAGAAACCCAAGAACCTATTTGTACTACCAAAAATGGTGAAGGAGATCCTGTTGCGATGAGTATTGAGGCATTTGAAAGGCAAGTAGAATTAATCCGCTTAAGGACAAAGCTTGAGTTGGCGGAGCAATCCCGACTTGCCGGGGATCCAAACTATACTATTGATATCTCGAAAAAACGCTTACAGAAAATTCTTGATAAATAGAACATTTGTCCCATCTAGGGCCGATTTTATTATGTTTTATTTTCCACAAACTGAATACTAACACCATTGGGGTCCTTGATATAGAAGAATTTGATATTGGGGTTGGGCTCAAAAGGGCCGCTTTCCACGCTTAAACCCTTTTCTTTGATAAAAGCAATCTGCTGATCAACGGAATCTACTTTAAATCCCAAGGAAATGCCCTCAACACTGGCTGGCAATTTTGCTTCCGAATCATAAAGCAACTCAACCTCCGTGCCGCCGTCGTTTAGAAAAGCTATTTCCACGTCCTGCCCTCCGGCAAATCTCCTGCTTAAAGAAAGGCCTACTATCTCTTGGTAAAATTTAATTGATTCCTCCAAATTATTAACCCTAATTGTACACCAGCAAAATTTCATTATCTTTCACCTCTCCCTATAACCTTACCTGCCTTTGAATTTACACCCTCATAATTTCCCCTGCTCAATCTTAAATCTTCAAAAGGTAAAGATAGTTTAGTAATAGCAGTTTCCATTAGTTTATAAATACATCCATACCCCTTTCGGTGTCTATATGTCCGTAAAAGCCGAAGTCACCATTATCACTACCGCCGCTGAATTTAATATTATCAGCCACTATTTCTTCTTGTCCGTCAGCCAGTT
>CAZCQT010000433.1:0-1986 GCA_964500905.1 uncultured Moorellales bacterium | reverse complement strand
CTGATTGCCACTTGACCGCGATTAATTACATCCAATCTGGCTTCCAAATCCCTTCTGTGTCTGCCCTTCGTCAATTCGCCACCCAAATCCACATCCGCATCCCTTGTCAAAAGCACTGAATAACCTTGAGCCTCCAGGTAGGTATTCATTCGCTTTACCACATCCAACACTATATCCTTCTCTTTAATCTCACCTGTTAAAGCACCCGGATCCACACCACCATGGCCGGGATCTAAAATTACATTGGCACCGCTTGCCAGAACCTCCCTCTCATTCTGATATGTAATCCAATAATCTAAGGCCAAAAACCCAATTACCAGTGCCAGTAAGATAGCACCAGCCATTACCAGACTGCGTTTTGGCACAAAAACAGCCATTGTTAACCTTCCCATAGCAGTCAAACCCCCTAAATTTTTTCCTGTTTATATTTAATAGATATGCCCTCAGGCTACAGTCCATAACCTTTACCTTGGGTAATGGGAGAAATATATGACTAAATCTTTGGCACTAAGACCATTGGCAGCATATATTATGCTAAGAAGCTATTTAAATAGCCACTTAACAAAGGAGGCTTTTTTATGCCCTATGTAATTGTGCAGCCTAACGACACGCTAATGAGTTTAAGTAAACAAAATAGGGTTCCATTTGAACGGCTTTTAGCAGCTAACCCTCAAATTCAAAATCCTAATCAGATCTTTCCCGGCCAGGTAGTAATTTTACCCCTCCCCCATCAAAGAAACCCAGTTTCCCAGGTGCAGAGGGCTGTACGACCCGGTGATACCATGTGGAATATAGCCAGGGAATTCGGAGTACCCCTGCAGCAAGTCGTCAGATTAAATCCACAGGTAAATAATCCTGATTTGATATACCCCGGCATGATTTTAACAGTCAAGCAAGGCCAAGCCTGCCCAAGAAATGTTGTGGATTTTGTAAACAAGTTTATGGAAAATAAAACAGGGGGCCATTATTACAAACCCAGTGAGTACATGACTGCAGAGGCGGAAGATAAAATAGATCCAAGACTGCTAACGGGAATCAAAAGTCCCTATAACTCCGATTATGATTTTTTGTCATGCTACCAAAATAGTCCTCACGAATACGTCAGCTTGGTAGCACTCTACAGACGCAGCCATGGGTTTCAGGGAATCCATGATATTGTGTTGGAGCACATTATTGTAACAACCAGAGATGGCCGCCCCAAAGTGGCAGACGTTAATGTACAGGTGGTACTGAGGGTTAGTTGGACTTAAGCCGGGGGTCAAGAGCTAAAAGGTTGATCCTTGCACATGTCTGTTTGAATCCACATTTAAAATCTGTTAGGGCTTGGATCTTTCTTTTGCTATATTACATTATATTGTAGAAAAATACGGAACAGCCTCCTGCCGTTCCGTAAAATTTAATATATTCAGTATTCTATCAAACGAGCAAGGACAAATCGGCACTTAGTATCCACATATCTACTTAGCTAGATATTTAATTACCTGTTCTTTCAGCTTAGCTTTTAAAAATTTGCCTGCAATTGTTCTGGGGAGCTCATCCATAAATATCACTTCATCAGGAAGCCACCAATCAGGAAATTTTTCTGTTATAGGCTCTAAAAGATCGGCTTGCTTTGTCTTGTCTTTGTATTCATCTTTCATTACCACACAAGCAACCGGTCTTTCCCCCCATTCCTGACTGGGCACCGCAACCACCGCAACTTCCAAAACTCCTTCCAACTCCAATATTGCATTCTCCAACTCCACAGGGGAAATCCATTCTCCGCCGCTCTTTATTAAATCCTTGGTCCGATCCATTAGCTGTATAAAACCTTCTTCATCAATAGAAGCTATATCGCCGGTGTGCAGCCAACCATCTTTAAAAACTCCGTTAAAATCATCATCCTTGTAATATTCATTGGCAACCCAAGGCCCTCTTAAGAGCAATTCGCCCCTGTCCTGACCATTCCACTTAACCTTACCCTGGGAGCCTATAATTTTCATTTCC
>CAZCQT010000432.1:0-1992 GCA_964500905.1 uncultured Moorellales bacterium | reverse complement strand
AAGAATTCAAAAATTATCGTTAACACTGGCACAGCAGTTAAACATGCCCCTAGAGGTAGTCGCCCAAGTGCAAAGGGCTGCTTTCCTTTCCAAAGGGGATTTAACTACCAATATGGTTAATGAGTTTCCTGAGCTGCAAGGTATTATGGGGGGCTATTATGCACTTAAGACTGAGGATTTGGCGGTTGCACAAGGCATTGGGGAGCATTATCTGCCCCGTTTTGCCGGTGATAAAATACCGGAAAGCCAAGCAGGGATTTTGGTGAGTATAGCTGATAAGGTGGATACCTTAGTCGGTTGTTTTTTGGCAGGTTTAATTCCTACAGGTTCTCAAGACCCTCTTGGTCTAAGAAGGCAAGCCTTAGGTGTCTGCAATACCATTATCAAGCACCAATTGCCGATTTCCCTTAAGGATTTGGTCAAGGAAGGAATAAAACTATATGGTGACAGGTTTGGCCGAGGTGAAGTTTTAGAGAAGATTATTGACTTTTATCGGCAAAGAATGGAGAACATCCTGCAAGAGGATCAAGGTATCCCCTATGATGTAATTGCGGCAGTCTTAGAAGTGGGTTGGGAATACCCTTTTGATGTTTTAAATAGGGCTAGGGTTCTTTACAGCTTCATGGGAAGAGAAACCTTTCTTGCCTTAATAACCGGTTTTACCAGAGCCTTTAATTTGACGAAAAATGCAAAAACACAAGAAATAGAGGAAAATCTTTTATTAGAAGTGTCGGAAAAGGAGCTTTATAAAAACATCCTAACTGTTAGCAGGCTTTTGGATAAATATTTGATGGATGATGATTACAAAGGGGCCCTAGAAATAATTGCCACCCTTAGGGAACCTGTTGATCAATTTTTTGAAGAAGTAATGGTGATGGTAGAAGATGATCAAATTAAGCAAAATCGCTTAGCTCTACTCCACAAGGTTGTAGAATTAGCCAGGCAGGTAGCGGATCTGTCCAAGCTGGTAACCAAGCCAAACTAAGCCCAAGCGGGATCTTGATCCCTCTAATGTAGTTATTACTATGTAAAAGTTATTATCTAGGTAGGTTAAAATTTATTATGGAGTAAATATTAAAATTTGCCATAGGACAAACTTAAAAAATTTTGTTGACATCTATCAGAATTTGAATATAATAATTGGCAGTGGTTATTATATATATACTGATTAATATTTATCTTTATATTACGAGTTAGTGAAAGAAGAAACATACACAAGGCGAGCAAATTGAGTTTTACTTATTTTAAAAGGCATTGGGGGCGTTATAGTAAATATTTTTGTTATATCCTGTTGATGAAAATCGGTGCAAAATTTTAGAAGGGGGAGTAAAGGTGTTTGGCATAAAAAAGGAAGAAACAGTGCTTAACCTATTTGAGCAATCTAGCTGGCTAATTATTCTTATTGTTCTTACAATTGCAATAACTTTTTCAATAGGCGGGGCTGTACTGGCATCAGAAAGCAGTATCATCGCCGGCACAGCAAATCATAGCCAGTTTGAGGTGCTGCAGCAGGAATTTAAATCCGGGCCGGAAGTTACAGAAGCCTGTCTTAGTTGTCATGCGGAGGCATCAAATCAAATTATGCACACCAATCACTGGACTTGGCGTTATTATAACGAAGTAACGGGCCAAGAACTTGGCAAAGCAAATGTTCTCAACAATTATTGCGTAGGCACAGCTTCCAATGAGGCTGTTTGTATGACTTGTCATATTGGTTATGATTGGACAGATCAAAGAGAAATTTTAAATGATGAAACCAAGGTAGATTGTCTGGTTTGTCATGATACCACAGGTACATACAAAAAGGCTTCCGGGACAACAGGCCACCCTGTCTATGGGGGAGAAAACGCAGTAGATCTTTCCTTTATAGCTCAAAATGTGGGTGCAACCAGCCGGGATACCTGCGGGACTTGTCATTTTAACGGAGGCGGTGATGATGGAGTCAAGCATGGGGATTTAGATAGCTCACTTAAAAATCCTTCATTTGCGATT
>CAZCQT010000431.1:0-1993 GCA_964500905.1 uncultured Moorellales bacterium | reverse complement strand
AGCCACATATTTACTTAGGGGAACTCCTGTTTCTTTTATCAATTCAGCTAAACGGCTTGGCTCAACTACATAGATTTTCAACTCTTTGAAAGTTATGTAAACTTGATTCCAGCACAAAGCTTTTTACCGGAATTCCTATTAATTTTCGTCAATTCCCATGTTCGGCTATTTTATCACCTACAGAATAACAAAAGCCAAAAAAACCAATATAATCAAGGTGCCAATTAAAATATATAGTCTAGGATTATTTTCCCCAAACTCTTCTTTGGAAGAATTAAGCCGGGGCATATTAAATGGCAGTTTAATTTTCAGCTCCGCCAATTCTTTACCTCCCTTTTAACTAATAATTAAAAAAACCAAGCTAAATTAGCTTGGTGGCTTGGCGATCATAGTCTTCTACCAGACCCTAGACCCATAGCTTTGTCTTTAATTGCTAAAGTTCTATTAATATGTTTAACACCCTAAATCACGATAAAATCCATTCATTGTTTTCCGCTCTTATCTATATAAAATTTCGACAAGAAAGTCCTTTCCCCAGCTATAAAAACTATTATTTATTAATTATTGTTCCCAATAGCCATGAGACGCAAAGGAAGATCTTTGCATTAACCTATCAAGCTCCACCTTATCCACAGAATGCTCCAGGGCAGTTTCCCTAGATATTTTTCCTGAGCCATAAAGATCAGCCAGGGCTTGATCCATGGTATGCATACCAATATTTTTTGATGTTTGCATAGTATTATAAAGTTGATGCTCTTTTCCCTCTCTTATCAAGTTTCTGACTGCTGGTGAATCCAGTAAAATTTCTGCCGCTAAAACCCTGCCGCCGTCATCCTTGGTAGGCAACAATTGCTGTGAGACTACCGCCTTTAATGTATTGGACAATTGCTGTCGCACTTGTTCCCTGCTATGATCCTGAAAAACGTCAATAATACGGCTGATTGTCAAGGGAGCAGTTTGGGTATGTAAGGTAGAAAATACCAAATGCCCCGTTTCTGCTGCGGTTAAGGCAATGGAGATGCTTTCCAAATCCCGCATTTCCCCAATTAATATCACATCCGGATCATGTCTTAAAACATGACGCAAGGCCTGAGCAAAGGAATGAGTATCAATACCTACCTCCCTTTGTTTGACAATGGCCTTTTGATGCCTATGTAAGAACTCAATGGGATCTTCCACTGTCACTATATTTACTTGCCTTTCTCTATTGATTAAATCAACCATAGCAGCTAGAGTAGTTGATTTTCCGCTGCCGGTAGGTCCTGTAATCAAGACCAACCCCCTTGGCAGGTAACATAGCTCTTTGATTTGACTGGGAAGGCCTAATTGATCTATATCCGGAATTTTAAAAGGTACAACTCTAAAAACAGCAGCCAGACTGCCTCTTTGCTTCATAATATTGCCCCTAAACCTTGCCACACCGGGTAAAGCATAGGATACATCCAGCTCCAATTTTTCATTAAATTCACGAAAATCATTTAATAACGGTGATAAGAATTCCTCCATGCCCCGGGGTGTAAATGGCGGCGAGTCTAAGGCAATTAATTTCCCTTGTACCCTTGCCATTGGAGGAATACCTACGGCAACATGTAAATCTGAAGCATGTAATTCGGTAGCTTTTTGCAACAAAAAATCCAAGCTGGGAACAAAATCAGACATTTTTCCACCCCTTAGGTTGTTTTCTATAGTAAATATAGCATGAAATAGGAAAATTGGGAAGATAAAAGGAATATTTAGAGGATATTCCCCCCTACTTTGGTGCGGATGGGTAGTGACGATTAATAATCGCCCGAACAATACAAGAAGCATGATGCCGAAGGCAAGAAACAGGAAAAAGCCGGTGCTGCTTGACCGGCTTTTTGGAATGAATATTTAATTTAAATCTACTACATACTGATCGTTTTCGATAGTTATAACATAACTTTTTCCTGCATAATCACCAGATTGATACGGGTTTTTGGGTTCTTCCATAAGATAATTAGGTACCAACCCA
>CAZCQT010000430.1:0-1993 GCA_964500905.1 uncultured Moorellales bacterium | reverse complement strand
TGACCCAATTAGCTTGATCACTGATATAAAAGGTATTGTTGGCAGTGCCATAATAAGAATCCTATTTATCTTTTTCATGATTCAGCTATAAGCCTTATAATGTGTTTTTTCTTTGATGATTTTAACCTTGAATACTAACATAAAACATTTATTAAAACCACATAAATATATGTTATATTGCCATCCTAGAATAAAAATATGGCAGGAGAAGTATATGCTACTTTTACGAAATAAAGAAAGAAATCTAACCCCTCTTGGGGTAGTAATACTCAAAATTTGCATTGTTTTTGCAGGTATTTTCTATGAAAAAAAATATCTTAAAGGACGCTATTTTAACAATTGTTTTACGGGTATTAAATGGGTATTACACGGTATTATTTTTCAAAAAATACTGGGATATAATCGAAACATTTCTTTTCCTTGTTCTTTTAAAATTTCCATATCAAACTCAGATAATATAGATTATCATCCAAATGATTTAAACAACTTCCAATCTCCAGGGTGTTACTTTCAGAATTTTGCCGGCCATATAACAATAGGTGAAGGGACCTACATTGCCCCAAACGTTGGAATTATTACTGCTAATCACAATATAAACGATTTGGATAAACACTGTGAGGGCAAAGATGTAATTATTGGAAAAAAATGCTGGCTTGGAATGAATTCTGTGATTTTACCCGGAGTTGCACTAGGTGACGACACAATTGTTGGCGCTGGAGCTATTGTTACGAAGTCGTTTCCGGAAGGAAAGGTTGTAATAGCAGGTAACCCTGCTCAAATAATTAAGAAAATTTAATTAAGGCAATCTTAAATTAATATAATAAATTACTCTTGTTATTCAAAATACTTCAATAAAAAATATGCACCCACACCGTTATTTGAATAACATTTTCTTCGAAGTTTTTTATATGTTTTGTTTTGTCTTGCTGCGTGTGTAGTATTAATATTTCTCTCAGGCAAACACCTTGCTACCATTCTTATGGTTTTCTGAAAAACTTTTATCTTAAAAATTAATGCAATAAATACATCCAAAATACTTTTTTCTTGTGATGGATTTGTTAATATTATTTCTTTATTAGAATGTTTTGCATAAAAGTTTGTTACAAACTGTTGATACCAAGAGTGGTTTCTTAATTTTAAAGGAAGATTCTCGAAAAAGTTCACAAATGGCTGATCCCACATAGGAAGCCACCAGTCGTAGCCGAAAAATTCATAAACTCGAACGGAATTACATATAAACTTTGCTTGCCGTTCTTGCCAGTTCCATTTTTCGAGCTCATTTGCAAAAGTTTGGGGAGCATAGTTATCTTTAAGCAAGACTAACTTTTTGATTCTGTTCTCAAATTCGCATTTTGGTGTTTTAATTTCATTGTAAGGTGCCAAAGAATAATGTTTATCTGATAAAGCACTTAACAAATTGTCAAACGTGTAAGAAGCATTTGAATTATCAAAAACATACTTTGGGATATGCCCACCAGAAATCATATCCCCTGTATGTCCTGGGCAAAATACGGCATCCGGTTCAAGAATCCCATTTTCCTTCATTTCCTTTACTGCTAACCAATCTTGTAAGTATGATAGAGATGTTAAGTTTGATGAATAAAGCTGATAATTGATGCGTTCGGCGGTCTCCCAAGCATTGTGCCATTTATTGTTTGTATATTCTACAAAATGCCACTTAAGTCCCAGCGAGTCTGCTACTATTTTACTGTATTCTGCTTCCTTATTTCCTTTTAAACCGTAGCTAAAGCATAATATATTTTTATAGCCGCTTTCTTTTAAAAGGGTTGCGATTAGTCTTGAGTCGTATCCCCCGCTTAGGGGCACCACAATTTGTCTGCCGTTTACATATTTAAGCAGTCGTTTAATCGAATTCATAGAGGCTTTATAAAGCTCAGCTATAAGTTCTTTTTCATCATATTTTTCCGGCTCAACATGTTCAAAAGTATAATATCTATCAACTTTAAGTTTGTCATTTTTAAGTATTAAGAAT
>CAZCQT010000429.1:0-2000 GCA_964500905.1 uncultured Moorellales bacterium | reverse complement strand
TAAGGCCTTAGGAAGCATTGAGGCTGCCAATGGATTGGGTAAAGTCATTAGTCCAATCCTCGGTTCAGCCATAGCCCTGATAGTATGGTACGCGATTTTCTTTGTATATGCAATTTTTGCTATACCAATTGCCGTCGCTGTCTGGCTGCTGATTAAAGAACCTCCGCTGGAAACCAAAGACGAATCACTAAAAAAATATATAAAAAGAATTGGCAAGGTATTTAAGAGAAAAGGCATGGGACTCCTGGGCAGCTATCTGGCGGGAAGTATTGTTCTGTTGGTTTTGTTTGGTTTGCTATCCTATCTTTCAGATGTCCTCGAAGATAAATATGGTTTGCGTGGCGTCATAAAGGGTTTTGCTTTGGCAGCCCCTGTTTTAGCCATGTCTACGACTTCCTTTCTCTCTGGCAGATATCTGCAAAAAAACCAGAAAAAGATGAAGACATTTATTGTAAGCGGTTTATTTACTGTATCTATATCAATGGCGGCAGTCGTTTTTCTGCACTCCAATATTGCTTTTTTTGCCGGGACATTTGTGATGGGCATCGGCACGGGCCTGGTTTTGCCGGCAGTTAACACCCTGGTAACCAGCTCATGTAATTTGGAGGAGCGTGGAGGAATCACTGCCCTTTACGGGAGTGTAAGATTTTTTGGTGTTGCGGCGGGACCTCCTTTATTCAGCTGGCTTTTGGAGCATAACCGATCGGTTATGTTTTATAGCGGGGCAGGTCTGGCCCTGCTTAGCGGCTTCATTGCCATATTTACAATTAATGAAAAAAAATTAATGTCGGGTGCAGCAGGGAAGGAAAATAAAAACCAGACTGTGGAGGATCTTTCAAACGCGGAAAAAACAGGACAGCAAAACCTTGTGACAGAATATGTAGAAACAATGAAGGTTATTTTTACTAAGAAGAAACTCAAATAACCTGACGGATTTATTCAGAGGCAAGCGCTTTTCTCAGAAAATCCAATTGCTTAACTACTGCTAAACTTATTAAACTATCTATCGTATGATGTAAAACCGTACCTATCCCCACAACTAATCCGGCGTCATATAAAGATAAGCCAAATGGCAGGACAATTAACGCTTCGCATAGAGCATGAACAGGTAAGGTTACAAGTAACACCCGATAAAAAGGGTGCCCTTGCTTATATAAACTAGCGCCTATAAAGCCAATAATTACATGGCTGAAGGCCCTGGCGGCAATAATGGGGCCAAGTTTAATTAAAAATCCTAAAGTCGAGCCCAAGCCTACCATTATTGCTGTAGCAGGGCTAATGGTCATAGCCAGCATGATGGGCACATGGGAGGCCACGGTAGCGCTAAAAGGCGGTATAACAACGCCTAGAACCCCACCAAAGGCCAAAGGAATCAAAAGAGCTAATGAAGTTAATAAACCGCCTAAAACTATTTCGCGTGTTTTCATTTTTTGAAAATTTTCCTTTCTATAGGAGCAGGTGACATGCAATTTTTTAAGTTTATTATATCTTATTATTTATGAAGAAACAGTAAAAAGCAAGCAAATAAAAACAGGTTACCTTAATCCTGCTTTTTATCTGCTAATTTTTCTGTTAACATTTCTCCTCCTTCAGCTATATAGTCAGGATTTACCGTTTTAAACACCACTGTGATAGCATGTTTTGGGACACCAGTATCGGCAATTACCCTGGTAATGCCTTCTGCAATTATTTTTCTTGTCTCATAGCTCTGTTCTCTGATATTTACTTCAATAATTGGCAATTGTTTCACTCCCTTCAGATCAGCTGATAAAAGGCTGCCCCAGCGTTATTGCAGTGTAATCTCCGTAATAGTTGTAGCCAGTTCTTGAAAAAATTCTTTATCTAGTTGATCGTGATATATACCAGATTTTAAATCGGTCAGTAAATTGCGTTCCGCTTTAAAAACCCGGTCGCTTGTTGTAATGACAGTTTCACAGGATGTGGTATAACTATCAAATGTAACATTGCGCTGGTTAATTTCTTCTTCAATTAATATTTTG
>CAZCQT010000428.1:0-2024 GCA_964500905.1 uncultured Moorellales bacterium | reverse complement strand
TTCAGTGTTCTTTCCGGACGATGATGGCGAACTTGTTTTGATAATTTCTTCAGGCATGCTATAATCTATATGATAAGAAATGGTTGATTTTAAGGAGGCTTGAAATTGGGTAAGGATTTGAATAAAAGACAAAAGGATATTTTGGAATTTATACAGCAAAATATTCAACGTAAAGGTTACCCGCCTTCAGTCAGAGAAATTGGAGGGGCTGTTGGACTCAGTTCAAGTTCAACAGTACACGGGCATTTGCATCAACTCGAGGAAAAAGGTTACATAAGACGTGATCCAACTAAGCCAAGGGCTATAGAAATTCTCATGGGTGCTTTTTCTCTAAAAACAACGGTTCAGGTTCCTCTGGTTGGTCGAATTACTGCCGGCAACCCTATACTTGCAGTTGAAAATATTGAGGAAACCTATCCCTTGCCTATGGATTTTGTTGGTGATAATGATGTATTTATGTTAACTGTCTCCGGTGAAAGCATGATTGAGGCTGGTATAATAGATGGTGACTATTTAATTATTAAAAAACAGAACTTTGCGCATAACGGCGAAATTGTTGTTGCCATGATAGATGACGAAGCAACCGTTAAACGTTTTTTCAAAGAAAAGGATACCATTCGGTTGCAGCCGGAAAACAGATTTATGGATCCAATTTACTCTAAAGAAGTAACTATCCTTGGAAAGGTTATTGGCCTATACCGGAGCGTGTTTTAAATAATTGCGGCAACGGCATTTCCTATAGAAATTTTTACATACTCAAATGATAACCCTCCCTGCAAATAGATGATATAGGGTTGGCGCAGAGGTCCGTCTGCGCTTAACTCAATAGTAGATCCTTGTACAAATGTTCCCCCTGCCATAATTACCTTGCTGTCATACCCAGGCATGTCCCATGCTTCCGGAGTAACAAAAGAATCAATAGGTGAATTGGATTGAATTGCTTTGCAAAAATTTATCAGCTTATCTGCTGTATCAAGTTTAATGGCTTGAATTATATCGCTGCGCTTTTCATCAGCGTTTGGTGAAACCTCATATCCCAGGTACGAAAATAAGGCAGCAGCGAAAATTGCTCCTTTCAGGGCCTCTGCAACTGCATGCGGGGCCATATATAAACCCTGATAAAGCAGGCGATATACTGACCCAGGGGCAGAAGCAACCTCAGCTCCAATGCCCGGAGCAGTTAATCTGTAACTAACCCGTTCTACCAGATCTTCCCTCCCTGCAATGTAACCTCCGCAAGGTGCCAGCCCGCCACCCGGATTTTTGATCAGCGAGCCAGCAATTAAGTCAGCTTTTACCTGAGTCGGCTCTCTTGTTTCCACAAATTCCCCATAACAGTTATCAACAAAACAGATTATTTCAGGGTTTATTCCCTTGATAAAGCCAATCAATTTTTCTATTTCTTCTATGCTAATTGAATTTCGCCAGGCATAACCCCTTGAGCGTTGAATCAGGGCTATTTTGGCTGGTTTTTGAAGCTCTGCTTCGATTTTATCGTAGTCAGGAAGGCCGACAGGTGTTAAATCAACTTGTGAGTAATTTACGCCTGATTCAGTTAAGGAACATGCCGTTTTCGACGGGTAACCGATAACCTTTAGTAGGGTATCATAGGGCCGTCCTGTTACAGCAAGAATTCTATCCCCTGGTTTAAGAACACCAAATAAGCATAAAGAAATTGCATGGGTACCTGAAACAATTTGAGGTCTGACTATGGCAGACTCAGAGCCAAAAATATGCGCATAAATATCATCCAGATTATCCCTACCAAAATCACCGTACCCATAACCGCTGCTTCCTTTAAAACAATCATCACTCACCCTGCAGGCTTGAAAGGCTTTTAAAACTTTATAATGGTTATGTAAAATGATGGAGTTAAGAATATTTTCTTGCTCCTTGGTCTTTGCCTCCGCAAACCTTATCCCTTCTTCAAATTGCAATGATTTATTATTATTTATAGACAACAAATTTTACAACCCCTCACAATTATTAATAGCATTACATTCATAGCTGCTGCCTGAGTGCTT
>CAZCQT010000427.1:0-2024 GCA_964500905.1 uncultured Moorellales bacterium | reverse complement strand
TAATCAGCCGTATGGAAAACAAGGGGTACCTGCGTTACCGGGAAGGTGATAAGGCAAGAGAGTATTACCCCGTTATTGAACGTTCAGAGGTTGTTTTAGCGGAAACGGAAAGCTTTTTAAGCCGTCTATTTAATGGTAGCCTTGGCATTATGGTTAATACCTTGGTTGATGAAAAAAACCTTTCGGAAAAAGAAATACAAGAACTAAGAACAATTTTGGATAAAATCGAAGGGGTGAAATAGATGTCGGAGACGATAATTTCCTCTTCTGTCCTGATTGTCATTTTAATTTTGATGAGGTTTACACTAAAGGGTAAAATAAATCCGAAGCTTCAATACCTGCTTTGGCTCCTGGTGGCTATAAGACTTATTTTGCCATTCCCTATATCGGGCAGTCCCTTCAGCGTGTTGAACTTAGTTGATTTTAGTGCAAAGGGTGAGACGGAAACCGGCGCTTCTCTCTCCGTCCCGCAGAAAATGGAGCTGCCTAGCGGCAACATGATCAAAGGATTTGAAGGCAGTACCGGTTTAGCTGATATGGTTTCCGGTGAGACGCGGGTCAGTGCCGATAATGTGTCAATTAACTCCGGTAAAGAAAGAGGAATTAACTACACCCTCTATTTTATCTGGCTTTTGGGCGCGTTAGTTATCGGGTTGTGGTTTTTATGCCAGAATGTTTGGTTTTATACCAGACTCAGAAAAACTCGTGAGGTAGTTACAGTGCCTTGCCAAGGGATTCCCATATACCGGTCCTCTTATATTAAATCACCTTGCCTTTTTGGTCTTCACCCGGCAATCTACTTACGGCCGGAGATCTTTGAAAACAAAGAAACTTTAAAATATATCCTCGCTCATGAGATAACGCATTACCGGCATGGGGATCATCTTTGGTCTTACGTGCACTGTTTTTGCTTGGCGCTGCACTGGTTTAACCCCCTTGTTTGGTGGGCGGCTGTGCTTTCAAGACGGGATTGTGAAATTGCTTGTGATTATGCGGCTTTGAACTGGATCGGCAATGAACATCGTAAGGCTTACGGGAACATATTAATTAATATGATTGAACATAAAGCCAGACCAGGAGATTTGCTTTTAGGTGCTACTACAATGACTTCCGGCAAATCGGGAATTAAGGAGCGAATAACCATGATTGCCCAAAAGTCTAAAATGGCAATTTACACATTTATCGTGGTGCTGCTAATTGCGGTAATTGCTGTAGGCTGCACATTTACCGAAACTAAAAAAGTTTCCAAAGAAGATTGGACTCCTCAGCCTGAAATCGAGAATCAGGATCAATATTTTGAAGCCCTTGGGGCAGCGAATAAATCCATCAAGACGGCGGAAATCTCAGTTGAAGATTTGGGGAGCAATGAGGTAATAGCCAGGGCCTGGATGGATGAGTATTTTGCCATGTTTAAGGCCTTGCCTAAGGATAACATGGCCTATATTACAGAAGGTGTTATTGATAGATTGGGAATTAAGGCTATTTCTAAGGAGGGACTTCCCAAAGCATTTGTATTTGATGTTACTTTTTCTGTCAGACCCACCTATCCCATTGCCAGCAATTCCTTTTGGATGGCAGGAAATACCGGTAACAGCCCCGGCAGGGACGAAACCTGGGGGCAGATGTATAGAGAGGTTGAGCTCAGGCTGGCGGAGGATGGGCGGTATCACTATGCAGACATGGGCACCGGCGGTGTCGGCTTTGGCTATGGCCTTGAGTATTTTACCTTGTTGGAAACTCCCGAGCCAATAGATGAGGTAATATATCCTGCACCCCCCGAGGGGGAGTGGGGGGACACCTATACAGGCTTTACCTCAGAAAAAGAGGGCTGGTTTGTGGGTTCCCCCGGAGTGGCGGCGGGTATGAGCAAAAACTATGTATTTCTGACTCATGACAGCGGGGAAACCTGGGTAGAAACAGGCAATGTCAATGAAGAGTGGCCCAGGGTCTTAACCGCTGCCGCCTTTGCTGATGAAAAAACTGGCTACCTGTGTTTTCGTTATGACATAGAAAATTTGGGTCGG
>CAZCQT010000426.1:0-2032 GCA_964500905.1 uncultured Moorellales bacterium | reverse complement strand
AACAAAATGAAAAGTCCTTCCCCGAAGTAACAGGGAAGGATAATTATAGCAACAATTCGGAAAGACTACTTTTAGATTAAGGCTACCGCCTAGAAGAAGCAGCTTACAAATTCGTCCACTGTTACTCCGGCTATGTAATCAGCTAAATTGATTCTTTCTATAGTTTCTTTAATAAAACCGGCTTCATGTTTGTTGTTTTTTAATAATAGCTCTAACTCGGAAATTTCCTTCTTACCGAAAAAATCGCCCTGTATTTTGATATCGATTATTTGCCCTTTATCCACCTTTAATAATAACTCTACAAAGCCTCCATCAAAGCGATCACCTTTTTTAAAATCATAACCAGGAGACTTTCCGTAATTCCATTCCCAAGTTAAATATCTTTTTTCCATTAGGACTTTAATCCTTTTTAAATCCTCTTGGGTCATTTCATAGGCTTGGTTATCTTTACTGTCTTCCAAAAGAATACCTTCCAGGGTATCTTTAAATTCTTGTACCGAAATTGGCCCCGACAGGTAATCAATTACATTGGTTACCCGGCTGCGAACAGACTTAATACCCTTGGAGGCGATTTTATCCGCCCTCACTGTCAAAACCTCCTGAACCTTGCTCAAATCAGAAGCAAATAAGATGGTACCATGGTGCAAAACCCGATCCTGATCATAATATTGTGCATTACCGGAAAATTTCTTTCCGTCAATGGTAATGTCATTCCTGCCACTTTGCTCGGCTGTAACACCAAACCTGGCTAAGGCTTTAACCACCGGCTCCTGAAAACGACGAAAATTATTTCTTATTTCATCTTTGCTGGTAGTAATAAAAGTAAAATTTAAATTGCCCAGATCATGATAAACAGCTCCGCCTCCCGACAAGCGTCTGACCACATTTATTTTATGCTCGTCCACATATTCCTTATTTATCTCTTCCAGAGTATTTTGATTTCTTCCGATAATAACTGATGGGCTGTTCTGCCACAAAATTAGATAATCTTGAGTTGGATCCATTTCTTTTAGCACGTATTCCTCTAAGGCTAAATTAAAATGAGGATCATTGGATTCATTTTTAATGCAAATCAAATTGAACACCCCTTAGCTAATCTTTAATATTTTTTTAATAATTTCCGGCAACTCTTCTTTTGCCGCTACTTCCTGATGATAAACCTTCTTTTCCCTAAGGCCTATTAGACCATGATGTATGGGAAGATCCGTTTTTTGAGAAAGAATCTCTAAAATAGCAAACTCATCTTTAGCAGTTTGTAACCCGCCGATTCCCTTTAAGACACTGGATGCAAATTTAAAGGGGCTTGCTGTGGCCAGCAGGACCGCCTTAGTGAAATCCCCGGTTTCCTTTTGATAATCCCAATAAACCTTCATACCTACAGCAGTGTGAGGATCAAGGCTATAGCCGCTTTCTCCATAAACTTTTTTAATTGCAGCCAATGTTGCTTCTTCTGTTGCAAAACCTGCCCATAGGGTATGACCCATACTGCTTTTAGTTTTTTTACCTATTTCAAAAACGCCTTTTAATTGTAATTCATCCATCCATTTGGCTACTTCAGTCCCATTTCTGCCATTCATTTCAAAAAGAAATCTTTCCAAGTTGCTGGAAATTAAAATATCCATAGATGGGCTGATGGTAGTATGAAAAGTTCTGCGGCGATCATAAATCCCGGAATTAAAAAAATCAGTCAGCACATTGTTTTCATTGGAAGCACAAATCAATTTGCCAACAGGCAGACCCATTGCCTTGGCGTACCAACCTGCCAAAATGTTACCGAAATTACCGGTGGGGACAATAAAATTAATTGCTTCTCCCACTTTAATTTTCTTTTCCTTAGCAAGAGTTAGATAAGCATGAAAATAATAAACAATTTGAGGCAGCAATCTACCCCAATTAATCGAATTTGCGGAGGAAAGCTCGTAACCGTTTTCGGCCAATATTTTTTTATACTCATCATCACCAAAAATTCTTTTTACTTCCGTTTGACAATCATCAAAATTACCTTTAACGGCTATTACACAGGTATTATTGC
>CAZCQT010000425.1:0-2039 GCA_964500905.1 uncultured Moorellales bacterium | reverse complement strand
TTCTGGCTCATGGTCAGCGCAATCAGAAAAAATTCTTTATTATTTTTACATTGAGCGAATCTCATACAATAATTCTCACCGCTGTTAACCAGGTCAATTTTTTATTTTAATTGAGTTTAACAGCATCATTACTCAACTGTCTTTTTCCTTGTCTGATTTACGCTCCAGTTCACAGGCATAATTGACTCCAAATATGCCCCGAGTGAAGCTGTTGGATAGTCGGCTCGTCCGCGAATTAAATTTTATGAAAACCTTCTGAAACATAAAGTACAAATTCAATTAGCTTGCGCTTATTAATTTAATTCTCTTCTAGTTCATTTAAATACTTTTGTGGTACGGTCCGTTCAAATACGACCGTGCATTTGCCCTTTCTTTTTGAAGGAATTAAAGTAAGAGAAGTGGAAGGTAGTTTTTCACCAAAAAATTGCTTTCTGATCTCCTTCCCTAAGAGTTCACCAATGGCAGAAGGGACAGCATTGCCAATTTGCTTCTGAATTTGAGTAATTCCCCCTTCGATAACTATGTTATCAGGAAAAGTTTGTATTCTAGCCATTTCCCGCATGGTTAATCTTCTGTTATTCCAATGAAATGGCCCTATTGATGTTCCAGGTTGAGCTTGGATTGTCCAACTTGGCTTATTTGGGTCTAGTTTTAATAGAAAGCTCCAATATCTAGATCTCCATTTAAACAGAGGAACGCCATCACCCCTATCAGTATGGTAAAGATAGTTTTTTCCTGGAGGAATTGTTGGTAAAAGATCTTTCCATTTTCCCCCAATTGCAAAGCTTTCTGGAATTTTAGGTTGGGAAAGATCGCCAAGTGAGTCCCAAGTAGTACGATACTGTGAGTCCGGCGGGATCATTGCAAGCTCCCCAGGTTGTGGTGGTTCAAAGTGCGTAGGCATAGGGAATTTAAATGGAGTTCCGTCTCTAAAACCAATAATAAAAACACGCTCCCGGATCTGAGGTACACCAAAATCTGCCGTATTAATAACACTCCATTCAAAGGAGTAGTTGGTTTTGTTTCTAGAATTAATTCTACCAATCTCTTCATTAAGGAATTGAAGACCTTCATCCTTTCCTTTATAGGCTAAGCCGAAGACATTTTCAAGAATGAATGCCTTTGGTTGCAAATCGTTTAAAACCCTCATGTATTCAATTAGAGTGTTTGCTCTTGGATCTTTTAGTCTTTTTGCATCCCCTTTAACCCAGTAGCCAGACTTTGAAAAAGGTTGACAGGGTGGGCCGCCGATTAAGATATCAAAATCTCCGGGCTTAAGGCCAGAAATGTCTTCAATGGATTTTGAAGTAACGTTTTCGAGCCTATCTTCGACGATGTTCCAATTTGGTCGATTTTTTTTCAAGGTTTTACAACACCATTTGTCCATTTCTATTGCTACGACAGTTTCAAAACCAGCAATCTCAAGACCATAATCAAGACCACCTGCCCCAGTAAATAGACTTATTGCTTTGTACATATTAGCCTCATGCCGATAAGATTAGTAATACAAAAACTATAACTCGAGGTTCGTGTATTGTCAATACACCAAAAAAAAAGGCTTTGCTTTAACTTGAAAAGTGCCCTTGATAACTATGAGGCAAGGACAGGGATCAGGGTTACATACGAAGAACTTGCAAATTTGTGCGGTTTATCAGTCAACACATTGAAATCAATAGCGACGCGAAAGGAATACAACTGTACTATAAAAATTTTGGAATTGATTGGTAATTCGCTTTACTTGAATCCTATCGAATTTTTATCTTGGGAGGATGGAAATGACTGAACTTTACAAATTAACTGGTTTCCAAGGGGAAAGTGAAATTGCCGAGGTTTTATTTGAAAATCCTCGAGCATACATGGCCTTAAGAGGCGCTATTGCCGAAAAGCACTTAGAAAAACTTCTGGAGCAATGGAAAGCAAATGGGGATATTAGAGAATTTAGAGCTGCTGCTGGTGATTTTGATAAAGATTTTTACATCGAAACAATATAATGCTCCCCGATGATGAGACGAAAAAATGAAAAAAATAAGGTAGAATAA
>CAZCQT010000424.1:0-2046 GCA_964500905.1 uncultured Moorellales bacterium | reverse complement strand
TCATAGAGGCCGGACCCTGCGTCGTGGTACAAAAGAAAACAACAGACAATGATGGCTACAATGCCATTCAATTGGGTTATGTTTTAAGATCGGAAAAAAGGGTTAATAAACCCTTAAAGGGTCACTTCGATAAAGCAGGTTTAAAGCCTTTTCATTATTTAAGAGAATTCAAAGTAGAGAATCCTAATGCCTACGAAGTTGGACAGGAATTTAAGGCAGATGTTTTTGCCCCCGGAGATAAGGTTGATGTCAGAGGAATTTCCAGAGGTAAAGGCTTCCAGGGTTCAATCAAAAGACATGGTTTTGGCAGGGGCCCCAGTTCTCATGGCTCCCATTATCATAGGGGGACAGGATCTCTGGCTGCTAAAGGAGTAGCAAGAGTTTTTAAGGGCCGTAAAATGCCGGGGCACATGGGTAGCGAAAGAGTTACTGTTCGTAACCTGGAAATAGTTAAAACCGATCCGGAGCGGAATTTACTCTTAATCAAAGGAGCTGTTCCAGGACCGAGAAGAGGGCTTTTAGTGATTAGTGAGACTAATAAGGCCTAAAGCGGTGGAAAGGAGGAAAGAACATGCCTAAAGTTGATGTTTATAATATGCAAGGTGAAATTGTAGGAGAAGTGGAGTTAAATGAGCGGGTTTTTGGTGCCCCCGTTAACAAAGCTGTTCTGCATGATGCGGTGGTAATGCAGTTGGCAAGCCGAAGACAGGGTACTGCTTCCAGTAAAACCAGGGCAGAGGTCAGGGGTGGCGGCAGAAAGCCTTGGAGACAAAAAGGTACGGGCCGGGCCAGGGTTGGCAGCACCCGTTCCCCGCTTTGGCGCACCGGAGGAATAACCTTTGGGCCCAAGCCCCGTAAATTCGGCTACAATTTGCCCAAAAAAGTGAGGCAGCTGGCTCTTCGTTCCGCCCTGTCTTCCAAGGTAGAGGAAGGGAAACTGATAGTGGTGGAAGAATTGAGCCTGCCGGAAATTAAGACTAAAGAAATGGTAAAAGTTTTAGGAGCGCTTAACAGTGATGGTAAAGCATTGGTCGTAACGGCAAGTTTTAACGAAAATGTAATTAAATCCGCTAGAAATATTCCAGGGGTAATGCCTTTGGAGGCAAATGGATTAAACGTCTACGATCTTTTGCAGCATGATAAATTAATTATCACTAGGGAAGCTGCTCTACAAGTTGGGGAGGTGCTGGGCTAATGCGTAGGCCTCAGGATATAATTATCAAGCCTGTAATTACTGAAAAATCTACAGGGCTAATGGGAGAAAACAAGTATACTTTTCTTGTTGATCCCAGGGCTAATAAAATCGAAATTAAATATGCCATACAGGAACTATTTAAAGTAAAAGTAGAAAAAGTCTATACCTTAAAAGTGCGTGGAAAATTAAGACGGCAAGGCCGCTATGAAGGTAAAACACCGGATCGCAAAAAAGCCATTGTTCAGCTAAAAGCTGGAGATACCATAGAAATTTTTGAAGGCCTGTAAGCCGGTGGTCTAGAGGAGGGAATTAGATGGCTATTAAGAAGTACAAACCGATTACTCCGGGTCTGAGGCAGATGTCGGGGAGCACCTTTGAGGAGATTACAACCGATAAACCGGAAAAATCCTTATTGGCTCCTTTGAAAAACTGGGCCGGACGAAATGTTCACGGTCGCACTACTGTCAGACATCAGGGCGGCGGTCATAAAAGACAATATCGCATTATTGATTTTAAGAGAGATAAGGATGGTATTCCGGCAAAAGTGGCTACAATTGAGTACGATCCAAATCGTTCCTCTTTTATAGCTTTGCTCAATTATGTTGATGGTGAAAAGAGATATATTATAGCACCCCAGGGTTTAAAGGTTGGCAGCACAGTAGTCTCCGGCCCCGATGCGGATATTGTTACCGGAAACGCTTTGCCACTTAAAAACATCCCGGTGGGAACCATCATTCATAATATTGAAATGAAACCGGGAAAAGGCGGTCAATTAGTACGATCTGCCGGCGGTTCAGCCAGATTGATGGCCAAAGAAGGAAAATACGGTCATATTCGTTTTCCTTCCGGAG